>JAJCYK010000319.1 GCA_029262935.1 Cytophagales bacterium
AAGGGCCAGCAACCCAAAGACGACAATAAATATTCGGGTGACGAGAAGTGCTTTTTGATCTGGGATTGATAAAAGAGACCTTAACTCTGTTCCCAAGGCAAAAATTTGTGAATCTGAAGTAGAGATAGCCGCGGCTATTAACCCAATCAATCCCAACGCGGCAATTCCGGATGCTTGATCATACAAAAGCACCTGTCCGATAAACTCCTGGGTAGTGGCATCAGGATAAAACACCGCTCCATACATACCCATAAACAAAGTGGGGAGGATCACCAATATGGCAAACACGCCAAGCCCAACCGCCATTTTATTCAAGGCTGAGCTACTTTTCATAATGATAACCCTTGTGGAGATCTGGGGTTGAGTAAACGGGAGAAATATGATAGCAATGGCCGATATAATGAAGAATTGGGTGGTGAATAGTCCTTTTGGCCCAGGAACTGATAGCAATTCCTCACGAACTGATTCGACTTTACTGAACATTGCGGAGATACTTCCAAACTCACTCAAGCAGTTCCAACCAATGATCCAAATCACTACGAAAAGAAGGATGCCCTGTAGGGTATCATTATACATAATGGCCCGTAGACCACCAGTCTCACTATAAAGTATAATTATTCCCATTATTATTGAACTCCAAACCCATACGGGAAACGCCTCTGGAAAAGCTGCGTTTAGAAATATGGAAATACCACTAATTTGTACTGAGATATAAGGAACTAAGAAAATTACCGCACCAGCGAATGCCACATAACCGGCTAGTCTCGTACCGTACGTGCTGATCATTAAACCAGACATTCCTTTAAAGTCCAGCTTGCGGGCTTTCTTTCGAAGAACACCTCCTACACGGATCAATCCGTATACCATCATGGCATCAGAAACGGCAAGAAATATCCAGGCCCCAATGCCATGAGTACGAAAGAAATCAGGCATTCCCACCACAGTAAAGGCACTAAACAAGGTGGCAGCCGTAGTAAATAGGCCAATAACAAATCCGATATTGCCCCCAGCCAGCAAGTAATTTGAAGTTGTTTTTTCTTTTAGACGGGTTAGTCTGATTAGAAATACTAAAATTCCCAAGTAAACTAAGCCAGCAATAATAAAGCTAGTCAGCATGGGTTTCTTCTTTATTTATTAAAGATGCCAGATACGCAAGTGTAACGAAGAGCACACTCAACAAGAAGCTCACCCACATGGTATAGGGGATTCCATAAAGAGCAGGTAAAAGCTTGTATTCGGGCATCACTAAGGGAGTAAATGTAGCGATGCAGGCAAGGATTGCCAATACGTCTAGTAGTCTTATTATGAACCGCCTCTTTTTCATACTTTGATACTATAGCCTGGGAATTGTTAAACCGCCGTCTACCATCACAACTTGCCCCGTGGAATAAGGAAATTTGCCATCAACTAAGGCAGCAACAGATATTCCCACATCTTCTGGCTTCCCTAATCTAGTTTGAATATTCAATCCTTCCTCCGTCAGTTTCTGGTATTTTTCCAATACTTCAGCGGTCATATCTGTTTCAATAATTCCTGGTCTCACCTCATAGACCGGAATGTTGTATTCGCCTAATCGAGAGGCGAAAAGCTTGGTCATCATACTTAACCCCGCTTTTGACAGGCAATACTCCCCGCGATTGATGGAAGCAACTGTAGCGCTGATAGAACTTATGTTAATGATACAATCGCGGCTACCAAAGTTTTCAAAGCTATGTGCTATCATATGCTGTGCTACTTTTTGGGTAAGGAAAAATGGTCCTTTTAAATTAATATCCATGACCCTACCAAAACTCTCTTCACTCGTTTCAAGTAAATCACTTCTCTTTTCCGGACCTACTCCAGCATTATTTACTAATACATTAAGCCGACCAAACGTTTTGAGGGTGCTATCTATAATTCTAGCTCGATCCTCCGAGCTGGACACGTCTCCTTGGCAATAGATGATTTCAGAACCTCGATTTGAGAGCTCTTCGATTACATCCATTATTTCTTCCTTTGGTCTCCTACCGTTGATCGCCAAATTGCAGCCGGCCTTGGCCAATTCATAGGCGATCGCCAATCCGATTCCTCGGGATCCTCCAGTAATTAATACAGTTTTTTTCATGGTGCCGGATTTTTTTTCAATTCCTTCAACTTCTCAGCTTCAGGTGTCTCTTTATAATAAGCATCGAGCGGAAAGCAGCCCGAGATCATACCGTTTCTGGGCGCAGTGGTACAATCGGAAAATGTCCTGCATATTTTTTTCCGGGTTAAAACATTTCCGTTTAAAATATCCGCCGGCATTTCCGGATAGCTGAGTACCATTCTTCCTATTCCCACAAAGTCAGACATGCCCTTCTCGATAACGGACTCCGCAACGTGTGGGAGCCATTCCTGGAGGTAGGAGTAGGCAGAACCCACTATTGTCAGGTTGGGAAATCTCTTTTTTATCTCATGAGTCACCTGAATTTGCCGGGCCACACTTACCAGGGGGTCCTCCGGAGGCAGATAGCCATCTGAAGGAGGGAATAACGCGGGTCGCTGTATATGAGGTACATAATAGGGGCTGCCCGCGGTGATGCATACGAGCTCAATCCCCAGTTCCTCGAAACTACGGAGCATTTCAAAAACTTCGGAAAGATCAATTCCAATACCATCGACATCACCCCCAAAAGCCTCTCTATAGGGATGTCCTAAGCGCTCAGGTTTTCCTACACCGTCATCATCTTTGGTAAACGGTATCCAATCGAAGGCACTAAGCCTGACTGCCACGGGAATATTACTGGTGGCTCGGATTCCATCAACCACTGATCTCAAGAAATGCAACCGGTTCTTTAATTGACCTCCATATTTACCCTTCCGGTTAACCGCACTAAGGAATTCATGACCAAGGTATCCATGACAATGTTTAATATCTACAAAGTTAAATCCAGCTTCTTGAGCCAGAGTGGCAGCCTTGACATAATCCTTTATAAGTATATCTATTTCAGCATCTGATAAGAGGGTGTAGTCTTTTGGGATATTAAACTTCTTATCCAGCAGCGTATGCCTGTATAAAATGTGAGGCTTACGCACCCGGTCACTATCAGGTACTGAAAAGCGCCCCGAATGAGTTAACTGAAGTCCAACTAATAAGTCCTGGGAAGTACCGAACTTCTCTTCATGATCGGAAATAAGGTTATCGAATAAGTTTTTGAAAGCAGGCAGGTTGGCTTCGTTGATCATAAGTTGATGGGGATTTGCTTTGCCATCGTGACGCACAGCCACAGCTTCACAACCCCAAAGTAATTTAGCCCCGCTTATGGCAAAATGATGCCACCTTCTTTTTGTAAACTCTGTGGGCAAACCGTCTGGGGTCCCGTCCCAACCTTCCATAGGAAGGATACAAAACCGGTTTCCGATTTCTTTCCCTGAACGTAGGGTGAGGGGTTGGCCTAGTGGCGTTTTTCCCGGCTTAGCCAGATTGGGATTAAACGGTAAATTCGCATTTAAAGACTTGATGTAGGCCATAAATTCTTCTGCTGATTTCAATTGGGCTACCCGGGTGTATTTTGGTCTGGATTTGGCCATTTTAAGAGACGATACGGCTAAAAAATGTGTAATAGGAACTCCCCTCTATCACCCTTCTTAAATAAAGTGCCAGTTCCCTGGCATGATAATCTCCCCACATGCAGGCTTCCCCGTTTGGGATGTTACTGCCCTTCGGAATATGATCCCACCCATTGGGTCGGTGATATATGGAATGCAGTATTAATCCCTGATGATCAGGATTTGTGCTAAGATAAGGTTCATCAAACAACGTATTGGCAATGGATAAGCCTGCGCCCCAATACTTATTGGCATCCTCAGACTTTTTGGTTTTTAAATAGGCTCCTAATCTGAGCAATCCTTGAGCTCCTATCGCGGCCGCGGAGCTGTCTACAGGCTCCCAGGAATTAAACGGATCGGAGGGGTTTTTGCGCCAATCAGGCATGTTGACCAATCCTGGTGCTCCGGTATCCCAATAGGGAATTCCGTCAAGCGAACTGTTCTCTATATAAAAATCACAAGTGGCTTTGGCTGCTTTTAGAAAGGTTGCTTCCAGAAATTCCAGCCCACCTAATTCCTCGAGATCTGTAAGATTGTTTTGACTTTGCAAGAATTCCAGTTGCTCGGCGAATCCTAGCATAGCCCAGCTTAAGCCCCGGGTCCAGGTAGTGAATCCACTAAACCCTTGTTGAGTTGCAGGCGAGCGGAAATTTCCGTTGTTAACATTAAATATCGATTCATGCGCAGTGCGACCCCAAACATCATACTGATCGCGTCCTTCACCATAATAAATGGAATATTTTGCCGTGGCCAGAGCATGCTGATAAGCTCTTTTCAACAAACTGATTTTAATATCGTTTTCACCTGAATAGTAATGTTTCAGCAGGTGACCAGCAACCAATATCCTTATGGTGCGAATGGTATCAACGAACAAAGAGTGTGGACCATTAAAGGAATAGATGTATCCACCATCCGGGATGGGAGCCCAACGCCGGGCTTGTACAGAAGCTGATAATTTCAAAGCCAAAATACAATATTCCTTGGCCCAATCACTGCCGGGAATTTTTTCTTCATGCAACAATCTAAGCATGTTGCCATAAGTGCTTAGGTTGTTAAAACCATGGTCATGTACCCCGAAATGGCTGATGTGCGGAGTCATTTTTTTCTTGATATGGGAGGTCGCCAGATCTAAAAAATACGGATCACCGGTTTCATCAAACTGCAACAACTCCGAGCCATATTGAAAGCCTTGCGTCCAATCCGTCCAGCTCCTGGGCTCATAGATCCCATTAACGGTTACCACCGGCGAACCTAGGCCATCCTGCAAATGAGTTGCCAGGTTTTTAATTTTGTCACCCGACAAGCGCCAAAAATGATCTAATTTATCCTTGAGGTCTTCTGGTTTAATTTCCGGATTTATCTGCATGTTAGCATATGGGAGATAAGTCTTAGTTCCCAAGATATCTGGAAATTTTTACGAATGCATAAGGATTTGTCAATTTACTGGTAATATCTTATGCGGCTCAAAACGAAAATACGGTTTATCACTGGGCTGGACCAGGGTTGACCTTACGGCCTGGTGAAAGAGATGCTGTTTGATGATGCTCAACGTATCCCGAACAGATTAGAACGATTAAAGCAAGGTTATGTCTGGTGTTAGGGCGCGTTTTCTTTCTGCTTTTTATTTTTCTTCTTCTTTATGGGCTTAGATTCCACTTTGAAGATAATCGGAATTACCATATTGGAGGAAACCGGAGGACCATTGGCATGCTGTCTGGCTGGTATCCATTTTGGGCTATTTTGAATTATTCGAATCGCCTCCTGCTCAAGTGAACTGTGTACCTCTTTTAGTATTTTGATAGATTCTTGAACAACATTACCAGTGCTTTCAATTGTGAATTCTACATAGACTTTTCCTTGGATTCCCTTTTTAAATGCGTCCCTAGGATAATTAATATTTTGTCCAATATATGCGTAAAACCCTCTTATGCCACCTTCAAAACTTGCAGGAATTACTGGATTTTTGACCACCGTGGTATCAATATTTGCATTCTGTGAGATGCCTTCTGTAGTAATAAGCATTACTAGCAAAAGAATAGTATTAAATTGTGCCATTCCTTAACAAGGATAAATAATTCAATTCATTGAACTTCATTATAAAGTACAACTTAAGTTGCATAAAAAATGTTGAACATACACTTAATTATTTTCAAACAACTTGACCATGTCCTAGCTACATCCGCCACAACCCCCGCACCCGCTACAACCACTACAACCGGATCCATCTGAACCTCAAATCCAAATTAAGGAGATCTAAGCCCTGGCCTCCAGAATCAGATTGAACGGAGTTTCGGTAGCTCTTCTAAATTGACCAAAACCTGCTGATGTTACCACTTCCCGTAATCGTTTTTCCCCGGCTTGTGCACCCAATGCAAGGCCCACTTCCTGATTCAGAGAGCAGGGGGTGCAGATGGCGGTGGAAAAGGCATAAAAAGCACGTCCTACCGGATTTAGATTTTCTTCCAGAGTATCTTTTGCGAAGGGCTCCACAATCATACAGCTGCCATCAGGTTTTAGCACTTCTTTTACATGGGCACAAGCGCCGACGGGGTCTCCCATGTCATGCAGACAATCAAAAAACGTCACTAAATCATAGCCATCTCCAGGGAAATCTTTGGCAGTAGCCACTTCGAACGTAAGGTTATTCAAACCGGCGTCCTTAGCGCGCATCCTGGCCTGCTCTATGGATTTATCATGATAATCATAGCCTGTAAAGGTCGAATTAGGGTATGCCCTAGCCATTATGATAGTAGAAGCGGCATGGCCACAACCGATATCCGCCACCTTAGCACCGCTTTTTAATTTCGCATCCACGCCTTCCAAAGATGGAATCCAGTTGTTCACTAAATTGCTCTCGTAGGAAGGACTAAAAAATTTCTCAGTACCACAGAAAAGACAGGTATCGTGATCGCCCCAGGCAATCCCTTCACCCGTTTGAAAAGCTTTTTCCATCTTGGGTGCATCGTTGTACACCGAAGTTATAGCATAGAATGCCCCGGTCATAAATACCGGACTTTCTTCGTTGCCAAAAACAGCCGCCTGTTCAGGGGTCATTGAAAAGCTATTGGCCGCTGCATCATAGGTCACATAGCCCGATGCCGCCTGTGCCGATAACCACTCACGCACATATCTTTCCGCAGTATTTGTTTCATCGGCCAGTTCCGTAGAGTTCATTGGCCCGGATGCTGCCAAAGATTTGAAAAGCCCCAATTTATCTCCTAATAAGATCAAGGACCCATTGGCGGCGGCACCCATTTCTGTAACTACTTTCCCCAATAGCTCATTTAATTTTTCTTCATTTAATTCCATGATTCTAATTTTAAGTTCATACTTGATTCCTTATTAAAGCATCTTTTGACACCTACCTCAAATTGGCTATATCAAAGATGGGAAAAAGTGCAAGACACTATCTAGCAGGTATGTTGCGGTGTTGTTAAATTTTTGCTCAGGAATTGAAATTATGGTGCAGAACCTTTAAACGATGTTGAAAAGTTACTTAGAGGAATAAACTTCAGAAGAAGTTTTTATAGGTAGTTCGATACTAGAAAATCCAACATTTTCATACAGATCTTCGTATCTCGAATCGTTTCTTAATGGAGCCAATAGCGGTTCTTCCCTTAACCAGGTCATTTCCACCTCATGTCTATCATATGATTTTTGCAACCAATCAAATGCTTGTTCGTAATCGTCCAACATGCAATAATATAGGGCAAGAAACCATGCGGGACTACCAGATGAACCTTCGTCATATTTCTCGCGTAACTCGTTTAAGTACCTTACTGTTTCCTTTGAACTACCATCCATTTGCGCATACACGGCATTTAACCAAATTAGAATCGGCGGATAATCCGGGAACTGGGTCAATAGTTTGTTAAGCTGGATCTTTGACCTTTCATGCTCCCCAAGATAAAAGTACAGTTTGGCTGATTCTACTAAGTATCTAAAGTTGTCATTATATAGGCTATTCGTAACGTTCAATAAATTTATTACCATATCGGCTTTATTCAGAAATAAAAGCGCCTCTGCCTTGAAGCAGTAGAGAACGCCCACAGTAGGATCTACTGAAATACTTTCGTCCATTGCACGGATCGCATCTTGGTATCTTCCTGTCTTTATTGCATAATCTGCATTGATAGGTGGAGAATCATCAGAAATCGAATCTTTCAACACTCTTTGGTAGTATCGTTCAACTTCTTCAAAATTCCAGTCATAATACAAATAGCCACTATATAACTCTTCCTCTACTACTTTATTGGTAGGGTCGATTTCAAGGGCTTTTTCAAAGAGATTTTTTGCATTTTTCCAAGCAGTTCGTTCATCATAGACACCCCATATGATCCCTCCAAAGCTCCAAACGCTACCAAGTCCCCAATATGCCTCGACAAAACTAGAATCCAGTTCAATGGCTTTTTCATATAAGGGGATGGCATTGGTATACGCCAAGCTATTTGACTTATGTCGCTGAAATTCCGCCTGAAGGTAATATGAATAAGCCCGTTTGCTTCTCGTTGAAACTTTTTGAATGTACTTTTTTTCATTGTCAGCAATAGTAGCATTCATGTTAGCGGCGATACCTTCAACGACCTGTGTCTGAATTTTAAAAATTTCGTCGCTTTTCCACTCTTTGGTATATTCTTCTGACCATAAATGATCATTAGTTCTTCCATTGACCATTTGCAAATTGATCTTAATTTGGTTGCCAGAAATCTGCAGATTACCCTGTAGTAGGTTCGTAACTCCTAATTCTGAGGCAATTTCTTTGACACTCTTGTTGGTTTCTTTGTACTGTACTGTCGATGTAAATGGTACTACTTTTTCAATAGAACTTATTTTGGTAAGCCTCGATATTACCGCATCGGTCATGCCATCACTAATATATTCCAGATCCGGATCTCCTGTCCAATTTTTAAATGGCAGCACAGCAATCGACTTCTCTTCTATAGTGTTCTGAAACTGATCCGTATCATTATTTTTATTTGAAGTAGCGTAATAGGAAAATAAAGCGGCGCAGGTTAGGGTCACCAGTAATGTCGCGTAAACCGCGGTTTTCTTGACACTGCCTTTTTGTTTTTTTGATATGTCGACAAGGGAAGGTAAAGCATGCTTTGTCTCGGTAATGGATGGTTTCTCATCCTCAACGAGTCCATCAGCGTTTCTGGATTTTACTTCACCAGGGGTGTACCCATAAAACTTATGAAAAGACGTGCTGAAGTAGGTGGCACTGCTGAACCCTACCCGATAAGCCACTTCAGAGGCCGTAATATTTTCTTCCCTTAATAGCTCTAAAGCCCTTTTTAATCGATATTCCCTGATAAATTGGCTGGTGGATATACCCAAAAATTTCTGTAATTTTCGGTGTAGACTCGATCGGCTCATACCCATTGATCGGGCAAGGCTATCGACTCCGAATTGGTTGTTGTTCAAATTGGCCTCAACTTCCTTCGAGAGTTTATCTACAATTGTCGTATGCGATGATCTTCTTTTAATGTTTCGATAAATTACGGCCCTTGTCCGTAACGAATTGCGGAACGAGGGCGGTGTAAGTTACGTATTGGCACAAATACAGTGTATTCATACCACTTTACCAACTAAAGTATAAAGTGAATAAGATAGAAAAAAAACTCAAGGACCCGACTATACGTCCGTTTTATTGAAATGATTCCTGCTTGTGAATAGAACTACAATAGCCCGAAATCGTTTAATTTAACTTTGATTTATCTAACCATAGGGTTACAACCTGTTGGCCGGTAGTTGTGTCAATACTAAAGAACACAGAGGAAAAATAGGTTATTTTGAACACAATCAGACATTTCGGAAGTATAGTCGTTTTATTCGGGAGTTTTCTTTTAACCTCCTGCGAGGATGACGCCACTCCAATTGATTTACAAGATGGTTTTTACAAGATCTCGTCCATTGCGTATTTTAGTAATGATCAACCAGAAGGCTCAGAGATCTTTAACTATAAGGATAGCTTGCTTAACCAGGTAGATGACCAGCGCTCTTATGCAAAGTACAAAGAGTTTATTTACGACGGGCAGGACCGACTGCAGGAGATCCAAACCTACCAAACTGATGATGATGTGCTGCTTTCAAGGGACTCCATCGCTTATGATAAAACCAAAGAATAGAAAAAATCTATAAGTTTAATATCAATGTTAGCACTAAGGTTGAACTGTCCTCCATTGAATCGCTTTTTTACGATCGAAATGGCTACTTAAGAGAAAAGATGACGTATTATGATTTTGACAGTGAGTTCTCAAGTGTTGCGAGGTATTATTGGAGAAACGACAACATTGTCCAAGTGAACCATTTGGATGGCAAACGGAATCTACGCTACGAGTTTTTCTACGAATATGACTATAAGCCCAACTATCAGCGCAACAACCCTCACTTCATTATTTATACTTATACCTGGTCAAAGCATAACGTCATTAAATTTTCGGCAAAGGATTATACCGGTTTACTGGACCTTGCGTGCAATCCCTGTCATACAAATTACTTTTACAACAGTTCGGGATTGCCAACTCGTGTAATTTATGATTGGAGCCGGGCGCTGGAGATCACCTACTAACAATACTTGTTGAATTGTTTTCTTATTTCTGATGGCAAAAAGAGGCTATTATAGGGATTTATACATAACACGTCTTAATCCTATTCACCTTATGATCACTTGTAAATCTGCCACTTGGCCAAGTTTGGCTTCCGAATGAACAGTCAGGTTGATTACGATTTCCTCCTTCGATAAGCCTTTGTACTCGATTCTTCTTACTTCCCTAAACAAATACGCTTCAATTTGATCGGCAGGAATGCTCTCTCCGTTTATAAAATAAGCACTGGACTCACTGATGTCAATGCTAATACTATTATTTTGTTGTAATTGGGTACAGCCAAATATTAAACATAAGATTATAGTAATACTTTTAAACATTAATGTGCTTTATATCTTCTAAGGATTTTCGGTTTTCTCAATCAAACTTTAAGGTTGGCAAGATCAATTCATTGGCAAAACCAAAAATGCATCGTCGGAAACCAGTCTGTTTATTCTTGGATACCCATCCCCCAAATCCCTCAAAGTTGTGCCAAATATTGGACATCTTTCCCGACGAAATCGGGGTCGAGATCACGATCAACATCGTGCCAATAATAGAACTTAATCTCTTGATGACTTTGATTAAATCGAGCGATTGCGTTTAACATCGGTTTTAACAATGGGCCAGTTAAATCATGAATTTCCTGAGAAGTTTCATCAAGCCATTTTTGATAAAGGACACCAAATTTATTTCTCCATTCCTCAAGGCCTATCGAGTTTGAGAATTCAGAAAAGTATTTATTATTCTCTTCAATTGGCTGCTCTAGTTTCATGTCCCATATTGATTTATCAGGTTTTGGCAACCACATAATTTTGTAATAATTCATTTCTGTCATTTCTTCTCACGACACTTGCCACACTAGATGGTAGATGAGCGGGTTTTGCAGGAATCTTATACACAATGTTGGAGATCGTTACTTCTCGAGAAATGATTCAATATTAAAATCTTCTTCATTGAGATCCATTTCTTCAATTTCATATGCCTCCATAATCATGGTAGAACCAGTATGTTTAATAACATACTTTAAAGCCAATGCTCCATTTGTTGACTTCAGGAATAGATTCCAGTTGCCAAAGTTGTGGTCCTCAAATAAGTTTTGGTCAACAATCAGGTCTTTTGTAACGTAATAGATTGTTTGGTCATTTTCACTTTTTATCAATAGTTTTTCACAATTGTGATTCAGAATTGTTGTATCACCGGCAAGTTTGCTCACTGTACCTGACTGTGGAAACTTAAAAGAGGCATCTATAACCTGAACTTGACCTTGATTGTTAAAGAAGTATTTATTCGTAGAACCATTAAATAATTGAGTCAATGTTCCCTTTTCGTTTAGTGATTTGTAATTCTCTTCTGAGATAAAGTAATGCATCTCTGAATCCTTACCAAGTATCTCCGGATCTAGCATGTTTCCTAAAGAATCATAGTACTGGAGTTTCATTGATATTCGACCTTCAAAAAAGTTTGTCTGAGCTTCAAGGTTAAAAGCGAATGCTAAAAATAGAAATAGGAATTTGTACATATTCTTAAATAATAAGGATCTCCAACGGTCCGAGCTAAGGCGTGTATGGTTCTACCATAGCTACTTGCACTAAAGGAACAAACCTGCGCCAGTACCACAGTAATCTACTTTAATTTTACAGCAGAATTTTGACCTGGGGCTCGGCGAAATATAGTTTAAAGATAGAAAGCATCAAGGCGCAGGGTGGACAAGTCGTCAAGGAAGATTCGCAAGAGGTAGTTACGCCTATTCTGAACGGCCACTTTGAGTGGTAAGCAGACACTTACCAACCAAAATAGTAACTAACCGTTAGCGTGGAATATTGGTTATCGGAATTGAAGATCGCAACAATTTGGGACCAAATAACACCAACTAAGTCCATAATTTCAGTGCAAACAAAAAAGCAGCTACAAATTAATGTAACTGCTTTTTTGTTAACGCTCCTCCTCTTGGACTCGAACCAAGGACCTACTGATTAACAGTCAGCCGCTCTAACCAACTGAGCTAAGGAGGATTGTACAGATCAACGATCTGATAAGTAAATGACCATAAAGCATAAAAACACAGGCTTTAATAATCATTTCAGTACACTAATTAGATCCTTATGATCTAAACCGATCTCAGATCGGGTTGCAATATTAGTGCTACTGCCCGAATTTTGCAACCATTTTAAATGGTATTTTATAATTTTTTTGGCAACTTTCCTTTTGCAAATTCAACAAAGATTTAATGAACTGGTCCACCACTTTTTTCTGCCTTCTTCTGCTTACTTCGGGTTGTCAAACATCTAAGCCCTATACCAATGTACGTATAGATATGAATAAAAGCGGAGGTTATGGTCCTTGTGAACCTTCTATTGCCATGGATCCGAACAACCCCAATCGATTGGTGGCCGGGGCCGTGCTGGATCGTGCTTATTACAGTGAGGATGGAGGAAAGTCTTGGAAAAAACAAAAATTAACTTCCTC
>JAJCYK010000320.1 GCA_029262935.1 Cytophagales bacterium
ATTGGCAAATCAGTTTCAATATCCTTCACCAGGAAGGATTCTTTGTACAATTCATTACCGCAGTTTTCGCAATACCAGGCCAAACCGTCCACCATCTCAGGATCACGTTGCTGTTCAATCACCAGACCTACTGTTTGGGGGCCCCTTTGAGGGCTGTGCGGAATATTGGCAGGGAGTAAATAAATCTCACCCTCAGAAATAGCAATGTCCTTAGCCTCCCCTTCGTCAATGACTTTGAGCACAACATCACCCTCAATCTGATAGAAAAATTCTGGAGTTTGGTTAAAATGATAGTCCTTGCGGGCATTCGGGCCCCCTACCACCATTACAATAAATCCTTCGTTTTCCCAGACACACTTGTTGCCAACAGGGGGTTTTAACAAATGACGGTTTTCCTCAATCCACGCTTTAAAATCAAATTTTGGAAGTAGTCTCGACATCTTTTTATGATTAAAATTTAATACTCAATGCAAACATTTTTGGGCTCAGTGAAAAACCTTAATGCTTCCAAGCCTCCTTCACGACCCATGCCAGAATTTTTCATCCCACCAAAGGGGGTACGTAAATCTCTTAATAACCATGTATTTATCCATACAATACCAACATTAATTGATTTTGAAAGCCGGTGTGCCCTGGACAGGTCTCTGGTCCACACCGTTGCTGACAATCCATAACTGGAATCATTTGCTAGCTGCAAAGCCTCTTCTTCAGTCTCAAATGGGGTCAAGGTTACCACCGGTCCAAAGACTTCTTCTTGGTTGGTGCGACAATCACTTGCCAGGTTCTCGAATACTGCAGGCCTTATATACCATCCCTTTTCATATCCCGGAGGGTGTATTTGATTGCCTCCACACAACAACGTTCCACCCTCCTTTTGGCCCAGTGCCACATAACCAAGCACCTTATTAAGGTGTTCGCTCGAAATCACGGCACCAATGTCACTAGTATCGTCCATTGGAGGGCCCACACGAAGCGCCTCCGCCCTTTTTACGAAATCCTCTTTAAACCTATCGTACAGAGATCGCTCAATTAGGATTCTGGAACTGCAAAGACAAATCTGGCCTTGATTGCTAAATGAAGAACCTATTGTTTTGTCCAACATTTTTTCATAATCACAATCGGCAAAGATTAGACAAGGGTTTTTGCCACCCATTTCCAGTGACACTTTTTTGAACAAAGGGCTGGTGATGCCGGCAATTTCAGCTCCTACTCGAGTACTGCCTGTAAAAGAAATGCCTTTTACCAAGGGGTGCACATTGAGTGTTTTGCCAATTACAGCACCTGAGCCATGTATAACATTCAACACACCTGGCGGCAAACCAGCCTCAATGCAAATTTGACTTAGCAAAAATGCTGTCATGGGTGTCACTTCTGATGGCTTTGCTACTACGGTATTACCTGCAGCCAGAGCAGGAGCTATTTTCCATGTTATTAGATATAACGGCAGGTTCCAAGGAGAAATACAGGCAACCACACCGAGGGGGGCTCTCAAGGTGTAATTAAGAGCGTTTCGATGAGGTCCATGGTGTGCCTCAGAAGAGAATTGGGTAATGGCGTTTGCAAAAAAATCAAAATTGGCAGCGGCTCGGGGGATATCTACTTGAGCCGCCAAATTTAGTGGTTTACCGGTATCTTGTGCTTCTGCATGCGCTAAAGTCGCTGCTCGTTCTTTTATTAACTCTGCAATTTTAGAGAGGATATCATGGCGTTCTTGGACCGAAGTATTGGACCAGGCGGGAAAGGCGAGTTGTGCCGCTTGTACAGCGTTTTCTACATCTTCGGGCTCCGAAGCTGGCACTTCTGCATAAATTTGACCACTACTGGGATTGAAAACGTGCAAAAAACTGCCGCCAACGGGAGACTTGAGATGGCCGTTTATATAATTAGAAATACGCTCCATATGATTGTTTCCTTTACCACTAAGTTAGTGCTAAGTAAAAGGTAAATACCTATAATTATAATGAATTCTCCTCAACTTATGGTCAGTGTAACTTCACCTAATCCTTCGGCAAATGCTTTTACATTACTGTGACCTTCCAAGTATTCCGCCGCGGTAGCGGCTCCTGCCAATACCACGTCTCCGATTTTCAAAGTCTTACCTTGTTGGCTAACGAGTCTGGTTGCTGCAACAAAAGCTTCCCAGGGATTTCCTAGAATCGCTTGTGAACTACCTTGCTGGCGCATGGTGCCATCCAAAGAAAGGGTCATCTTAAGGTTTTCAATGGCGCTATCTGGCTTTTGCCAGGGCCCTACGACGAATCCTGCCGATGAACAATTATCAGCAACCACATCTTCTAATGAAAAACTAAAGTTTTGATACCGTGAGTCAATAATCTCCAAAGCTACCGCCACACCATCTACATAATGCATTGCTTCTTTTTGGGTCAATTCATGCCCAATGTTCCGAGCAACTCGAAAGGCAATTTCGGGCTCCGCTCGCGGGTGAATAAACTGGCTCCTAACTAGGTTACCGCCATCCTCTATTTCCATGCCTTGAGTAAGTATGCCCCAAATCATGTCCTTTACTCCCATCTGCTCCATTTTCGCCTTGCTGGTAAACCCTAATTTAACCCCTACCACTGATTCTCCTCTTCCCAAACGTTTCCCAACTAAATATTCCTGAATGATATAGGCATCTGGCAAGGTCAACCCAGTGTGTTTGCTAATTTGAACAATTGGTTGCGCTATTTGAGCCGCTTGATCCAGCGTATCTGCAATTTGATGGTAGTTCAGCTTGTCTTTATGCATTGCCCCTGTTTGCACATTAATAAATAGAATTCACCATAAATTGGTGAATTCTAAAGTAGTTACCAAACTACCACTTTTAGGCTAGAGATTTAAGCGTAAGCAACGTAATTTCCGGCGCCATTCCCAGCCTACCAGGATACGCCAGCACGCCAAAACCCCGGTTAATATAAATCTTCTGCCCACTATCTTCATAAAGTCCGGCCCATCTTGGATATCTAAATCGCACTGGACTCCATTTAATGTTTAGTGCAGGGATTTCGATACCCATTTGCATACCGTGAGTATGTCCGGATAAAGTTAAATCAATGGACGTTTTGTTTTTAACCTGGTGCTCGAAATGAGTGGGGTCATGCGACAGAAGGATTTGAAAGTGATCGTTGTTTATCCCGTTTGTTGCTTTAGCCAAGTCTCCTTTTTGATGAAACCCCTGACCCCAATTATGAACTCCTATCAAGGTCAGTCCTTGGCTTCCTGAACCTAGAACCACATGCTCGTCTTCTAACAGCTTGAACCCCATTTCACTATGGATCTCCTTTAGTCGGGCGATGCTTTCAGCTTTTTCCGTAGGGTTGAAATTCCCGTAATCAGCGTAATCATGGTTTCCAAAAACACTAAATTTCCCATGCTTAGCCTGGATGTCTTGAAACACTTGCACCCAACCTTCCGCTTCCTTTGCGTGATTATTCACTAGGTCACCTGTAAAAAAGACGTAATCAGGCTCCAGTTGATTAATCATTTTTACGGCTTTTTCCACTGGTGCGTATTGATCACCAAAACTCCCTAAGTGTGCATCACTTATTTGAACGATCTTCAATCCGTCCATGGCTTTGGGAATTCTGCTCGATGCAATGGTTTCTCGAAGCACACGAAAGTTAAATTTCCCCCAAATGATTCCATAAAGCATACCCCCAAACATGGCGGTAGCAGCCACCATGCCAGCCTTGGTGAGGAAGTTCCTACGGGAGTAATCAGTGTCTGAAACTTGGCTATAGCCGTAGGACAGCAAGTTTACTACATCATCCATAGCATGAAAAAAGAGCAGTAATAATTTCGGCACAAAAAAGGTTACAAACAGCCCAATAATTAAAGTTAAGGTATTGCTGTTTTGAAAGTTTGATCGGTTAAGTAATCCATACACCAACGCGCTCATACATAAAAGACTTACTAGCCAATAAACAATAGCAATTAGCGTCTTAGTCTGAGTCGTATAGCCACCGACCAAGGACGAAAGACCTTTAAATATATAAAGGTCAATTAAACCAAAAACGACGAAAACAATTACTATGGTCTTCATATTGCTACTGCTAAAGAGGAGTTTAGAACTTATGGAGCTGGATTGGGTACCAATTCCTGTACCTCATCAAGAGCGTTTATTAATTCATCAGGAAGATCCACCTGGATGCTAGCAATGTTTTCTTGCAATTGTTCTACATTAGTTGCGCCAACTATGGTGCTGGTTACAAAAGGTCTGGTATTAACAAAGGCGAGAGACATTTGAGCGAATGGTATGTCGTATTTTGCTGCCAGGGCTGCGTATTGCTCTGTAGCTTTCACGGCATTGGGGTTAATATATCGGTTGTAATGAGGAAATAAAGCCAATCGACTCTTTGGAGGCATTTGCCCGTTTAAGAACTTACCAGACAAGGTGCCAAACGCCATTGGTGAATAGGCTAACAGTTTGATGTCTTCCCTTAAAGCTATTTCAGCTAGTCCGCCCTCAAAGCTACGATTCAACAGTGAGTACGGGTTTTGAATGGTGACCATTCTAGGTAAATTTCGTGATTGACTTTCTTGTAAGTATCGCATGACCCCCCAGGGTGTTTCATTCGATAAGCCTACATGACGAATCTTACCGGCCTTTATAAGGCCATCCAGCGTCTCTAGAACTTGCTCAATATTATCCTCCCAAGCATCGGATGGATCATGTCGATATCCGCGTTGTCCGAAAAAATTGGTTTTTCGTTCGGGCCAATGTAATTGATATAAATCCAAATAATCAGTTTCCAAGCGTTGCAAACTAGCATCTAAAGCTTCTGTAATGGAAGCTCCTTTAAATCCAGTACCTCGAATGTGTTTTGTAAATGGCGCAGGTCCGGCAATCTTGGAAGCCAAAACAACTTTGTGGCGATTACCCGTTTGTTTTAGCCAACTTCCTATAATCTTCTCCGTGGAGCCATACGTTTCCGCTTTTGGAGGTATTGAGTACAGCTCGGCGGTATCAAAGAAATTAACTCCTTGATCCAATGCGAAGTCCATTTGACGATGGCCTTCTGATTCAGAATTCTGCTGGCCCCATGTCATGGTACCCAGACAAATCTTACTAACCTTAACATCTGTATGTGGCAAGGTGGTATATTTCATATTGTTTGGCTTCTTAGAAATGATTTAAGAACAAGCAAAGTAACTAGAAATAACCCTTTGCTTAATTTCCTCTGTTACTTTTACAGTTATTTAGACTAAATGTTTCAAATAGCGTTGATTTATTTTCAAATTCTTCGACATATCACATAAAAAAAGGTGGAGCTACACCTCCACCTTTCCATTAATATCTGTTTGCGTTTATTGCCAAGCACCAAGGATGGCCCCCATCATCGCTAAAAAAGCTATTTGATAAGCGGCATCTATGGTCCATAGCTTAAAACTTTGTCGTTGGTAGAGCATGTTAATACCCATTGAAGTACCCACGAAAAAGAGCCCTACGTATAACCCATGATACAATCCCTGCAACCAGCCAATCTCCCTGGCTTCACCATGGCCTTGAACCAACATGGCCATACCAAGCGCCATAATTATCATAAGGACAAAACTCGATCCAAAGATTTTACCCATATTCCCCTCTTTTATGTATTCATCGCTAAAGCCAAGCTCTGCTTGCCAAGCTTTTCCGAACAGCAGTGAATACCATACGAAGCCCAGTAAAAAGCTAGCTACTGCGGCTACTAAAACCGCAAAATAATTAATACTTGAAAAGTCCATAGTTTAATTTTTTAGATTGGTAATAACTCTTAAGCAGCTATATATTAAATATTTATATTAAATAATCAAAATAGTACTTAAGAGAAATAACCTCTGCTTCACTCTAGCATCGAAA
>JAJCYK010000321.1 GCA_029262935.1 Cytophagales bacterium
CATCCAGAATTCCGCTAAGTGACGGGACGTGTTGGAGTTCTCTGCTCTAAAAGTTGGCCCAAAAGTATATACTAAACCTAAAGCTTGAGCCGCTACCTCAGCTTCTAGCTGTCCGGACACCGTGAGGTTTGTTTCTTTACCGAAGAAATCCTGATCGTAGTCAATTTTTCCTTGATCATCAAGTGGAGGTTTTTCAGCATCTAAGGTAGTTACGCGAAACATTTCCCCTGCACCCTCGGCATCTGATCCGGTTATTATTGGTGTATGTATATTATAGAATCCTCTATCGTGAAAGAAAGTATGTACTGCATATATCATGGCGTGGCGAAGACGATATACTGCGCCGAAGGTTTGGCTTCGTGGGCGTAAATGGGCGATTTCTCGAAGAAATTCCAAAGAGTGTTTTTTGGGTTGTAGGGGATATTCCTCCGGGTCGGATTCTCCCAATACTTCTATATGAGAAGCTTGCAAATCTACTGCTTGACCTTTGCCTTGAGACGTTTGAACTTCGCCTACCACAGCAAGACTGCAACCGGTATTAATGGTACGTACCAGTTCCTCCGTAAACACACTGGGGTCAGCGACGATTTGCAAACTGCCATTTGTAGACCCGTCATTTAAAGCAATAAAAATGACGTTTTTACTGGCCCTTTTATTTCGTACCCAACCCTGCACTTTCACGGGTACATTCACATGTTGCCCCGAGATCAGGTCGGCAATTCGATAAGTCTTGTAGCTTGACACCGTTATTTTTTTGTTGATGAACGCTTATTTACTTACTTTTCTAGACCAAATGTAATACTTCAAACTATATTGCAACCGAAGCCGTTATTTTGGTGGAAAAACGTGTGCAAAAAACTATAATTTTGCTCTTTTAACAAAGAAAACGAAGAATTATAATAAATTTGCCACATAAATTGAAGATATCTTTAAGCTGTTAGCTGCATGCAAAAACTTGGTTTAACCCAGAGTTTAAATCAGAAGCTCTCGCCACAGCAAATCCAGTTCATCAAACTTTTGCAAATACCTACGGCAGAGTTGGAAACTCGGATAGAGGAGGAGCTTGAGGTAAATCCTGCCCTGGAAGAAGGTCAGGAGGAGCGAGTCGAAGAAGTAGATCCCACTTCCGAGGAGGAGTCTGTCAATGAAAAAGAGGAAGACGTAAACGTGGAAGACTACTTGCGTGATGACGACATCAGTGGTTATAAGATGCAAGGAGATGGTAATTATGGGGAAGAAGACAAAGATATGCCTATTCCCATGGCCACTACTTTAAACGATCAACTTTCCTCCCAATTAGGATTTCTAGGCCTAGACGAAAGAGAAGAAGTAATAGGCAAGCAACTGATTGGTAGCATCGAGACCGACGGTTACATTCGTCGTGAACTAGAAGCTATTATTAACGATTTAGCATTTTCCCAAAATGTGGAAACGGATGTAGAAGAGCTAGAAAGAATCTTACGAAAAATCCAATCCTTTGATCCCCCGGGGATTGCTGCACGTGATTTGCAGGAATGTTTGCTGTTGCAATTAAATAGAAAAGAAGATCCCTCAGTAGATCACTTAAATGCTATCAGCATCCTAACCCACAGTTTTGCGGAGTTTACGAAAAAACACTATCAGAAGATCATCAAAAAGTTGGATCTGGAATCAGAAGACCAACTAAAAGAGGCTATTGCAATTATTACAAAATTAAACCCGAAGCCTGGTAGTGTTTCCAGTGGATTGGTTAAAACCCAGTATCGCATACCCGATTTCATAATCGAAAATGACGATGGCAACCTGATTGTCACACTTAACTCTAAAAATGCCCCGGAATTACGAGTGAGCCGTTCTTATTCTGATATGATGGATAGCTACAGCAAGAGTGATAAAAAAGACAAGAAGCTTAAAGAAACCGTGTCTTTTGTAAAACAGAAGTTAGATTCTGCCAAGTGGTTTATTGATGCCATAAAGCAACGACAGCAGACGCTACTCAATACCATGAGTGCCATAATGAATTTTCAGTTTGACTTTTTCTTGGAGGGAGATGAAAGCAATCTTCGCCCAATGATACTTAAGGACATTGCCGAAAAGATCAATATGGATATTTCTACTGTGTCACGAGTCGCCAATAGTAAAAGTGTTCAAACTGAATTTGGGGTTTACCCTTTAAAGTATTTCTTTTCAGAAGGAATCTCTACAGAATCTGGTGAAGATGTCAGTAGCCGGGAGGTAAAGCATATACTCAAGACCATGATTGAAGCTGAGGACAAGCGCAAACCCTTATCTGATGATAAATTGGAAAAGTTATTGAAGGAAAAAGGATATAAGATTGCTAGGCGTACAGTGGCCAAATATCGGGAGCAGTTGGGAATTCCCGTAGCTCGGCTAAGAAAGGAATTATAGTGATCACACGGCTGGCTCAATTTCTCTCCATGTTATTTCATCCCCTGTGGATTCCAACTTATTTGTTTGCCATTATATTTCGGTTTACCCCTTCATTAGCTACCCCTATCAATCGTGAGGTTATGCCTCAATTTCTGTTGCTAATTTTTGTGCTTACCGCACTGATCCCTTTAATGACCATTATCGTCATGCGCTTTCCTTATTTATTGATGACTTTTCGCCTCTGGAAGGCCACTAGAACTCATGGTATTAGTTACACCCGGGCCTTACTTAGCATGAGATCAGATATTGATAAAGTGAGACGTCACTCTCTTATTCAAAGTTTTAATATGAACCATCGGGCTGAAAGAGTAGTGCCTTTTTTCATGATATCTGTATTTTATGTAGCGGTTTGTGTTATGTTAAGTGGGCAATTAGGATGGGGAAGCTTTTTTGTGGTGGCGATGCTTACTGTAGCTTTTACAAGCTTTTTAGTCTCAGCGATTACCCTCTTTTGGAAGATAAGTGTGCACAGTGTGGCCTTAAGCAGTTTAGTTGGATTCTTACTAGCTGCTTTCTTAATTCGAGCAGAGCCCCCCTTGTTATGGCCAGTAGCCATCTGCATTATTGCAGGTGGAGCCGTAATGACCTCGCGATTGTATTTAAATGCTCACACTCCCAGAGAAGTGGGTTATGGATCTGCAATTGGATTTTTGATCAGCTTTGCAGTATCTTATTGGTACTTTTAAAACAACCAAGATGTACGAGTTTTTGACCTTAGAAAATGCTGATGGAATTGCCACCATCACCATGAACCGACCTGAAGTATATAATGCCTTTAACGATGGCTTGACTTTTGAATTACAAGCGGTACTCAAGTCCGTAAAAAAGGACAAATCCGTGCGTGTGGTGGTAGTAACAGGAGCTGGTAAGGCTTTTAGTTCTGGACAGGACCTGAAAGAGGCTGTTAGCCAAACCGACAGACCCTTTTCAGACAGCATACATAAAAGATACAACCCCATTATTAAGGCCATACGCAAAATGCCCAAGCCTGTGATTTGTCGCTTAAACGGGGTAGCCGCAGGCGCCGGATGCTCTCTGGCCCTCGCCTGCGATATAATTGTAGCGGCCCAAGAGGCCAAGTTGATAGAGGTTTTTATCAACATTGGGTTGGTATTAGATTCAGGCTCCAGTTACTTTTTACCGAGAATCGTAGGATACCACAAGGCATTTGAAATGAGTGCCATGGGTAGTCGTGTAACTGCGGAAGAAGCCTTGGCGTTAGGTATGGTCAATGCGGTAGCTCCGCTTCAGGATTTGGATGATCTGGTTAAGCAGTACACCGGTTACTTTGCCGGAGCCCCTACCAAAGCAGTGGGGTTAATCAAGAAAATGCTAAATAAGTCCTACGGATCTAGCCTGAATGAGGTGCTTAATTACGAAGCCAAATACCAGGACATTGCCGGAAGTACCCACGATCACCAAGAAGGTGTGCAGGCATTTATGGAAAAACGCCCCCCAGAATTTAAAGGCTATTAGAAAAGATTAAAGGCTATTCCGATTTGCGTTTGATGTGGGGCTCTGCCTTCCGGACCGGCATCGCTTTTAAACAAATCATTTAGACTATAGTAGTAATACACGTTGATACCAGCAATACCCAGGCTGCCTTGCAGACCATAGCGGAAGCGATTCAATTCAAAGCTGTCTTTGGTTTTCAACGTAGTGGTTTCTCCGTCCAAGTCGAAGTTAACTTTGGTATGACTGCTTAGCAGAATACCCACCTTTCCTCCTACGGCAAATTTCACACTCTTCTTGAAATTGTTTTTATTTAAGTGAAAGCGTAGTTCAAAGGGAATTTCAAAATGATTGGTGGCCAATTTGGTTTTATTGACCTCACCAAAATCTTCTACTGTAAGATCAATCATCTCTACCATACTGCCATTTCGTTGTAGCGTGACATCATTGTCGAAAGAGTATTTATCCGTGCCTATGCCGAACCCGGGATGGAAGGACCATCTGGATTCACCCAAGGGCAGTGAATATAAATAGTATACGTTAAAGCTTTTTGAGCCCCAAATTCCTAAGTCCATAGAAGAAGGAGAGCTAAGTAAGTTATTGGTACCGATTTGCAAACGCAAAGCTCCTGGCAGATCAGGCGAGGCACCACTTTGGGCCCAGGCAGAAGTAGTTATGAATAGTGCTAACGCTACAGTTACTAATCTCATGACGTGGTTTCGTTAAAAATTATCCCGGCAAAGATAATATTTTACTATCTATTAATAATGTTTCTTTTTCATAAAGCTAATTTATTATTTACATTTGCACCCTTGATTAACATTTTTTAACGTGCACTTGCGCATTTAAACAAGTGCCTAGTTTAAAGTTTGAAGGACCCGTAGCATAACTGGATAGTGCACCTGACTACGAATCAGGAGGTTAGGGGTTCGAATCCCTTCGGGTCCACATTGATAGTCAGTAAGTTAGGCCAAATTCCACGGCCTAGCTTGCTAGACTAGGTTACATAAAGGTTACATTTAAATGAAAAGTGTATCTAACAAATCTATGTTCTGGGCTTTCATAATATTTTTAGGAACCGTTACAGCTGCATTTGGAGTATTCATGCTGTATTTTCAGGATAAAACTGATAGCGAAAATGATCAATCTGAATTACTAACATTATTGAAGGATGCAACTGATGAACGTGATTCTCTTCAAATTTTAATAAAGTACCAAAATATTTCATTAGAAGACAGATTAAGAAAAGATTACCCTTTTGGATGGGTTTTCTTTTCCGTTGACGGTAGGGAAAAACTTGTAATTAGTCCTGATGCTAACATTAAAGCTGATATTGAATACCTCCAAGCAAAATTCGAAAATGGACAGATAATTCAACGCCCATCTTTTAATATAAAAAATTTAATAGTTTATGAATCTCAAGCGTATATGTCCGGTAATTCCTATATGTCGGGAAATGCGCATATGTTTAGTAATATAAAAATCGAAATACCTGCATCTGAATTGTCAAATAAATTTCAAGCATTTTACCTTTCAGAAAAATTCGCTGTTTCTTTTGAAATCTTAAAGACTCTAGGTTTTGATACATATATAGTGGGCGTTCATCCTCCAAAATATAATTAAAGCGCCTCACAATGGAATACCTGTATGAAGTAAACGACAAGATCCGTTTTAAAACAAAGGGTAAAGAGCTTACCGGCGTAATACACGGCACCAAGGAGGATCAGATCAAACAGCAACCACTTTACATGGTATGGGTAGACGATAAGTACGGATGGATTCCGGAACGGGTTATAATCAAGAAATATTAGATAGTCATGAATTATGCAGGAAATACATATTATCATCATATCTTCTCTCGGTAGTTTTGTTTTAGGAATAGTCTTAACATCTATAAGAACATATTTTACAGAACGTTCCAGACAAAAAGCAATAGCCGAAGAAATTGGAAAAATTACGGAAATTGCCGGACAGATGAACGCGAAGATAAATATGATATCACATGCAAATAAAAGTCTTTGGGAAGAACAAAGGGAAGCTCTCTTAAAGTTTTATTTAACAATGTATAATGTTACCGATTTCATGCGAGGCCTGGCCATGAACGTTATTAATGAGCATGAAAAATCTATATCCGAATGGGGATTTGAAATCAATAAAATGAGTCAGGAAGCTGGCTCAAGCATGGCGATGCTAAACTTTTTTTTAGAACAAGGTGAAATAAGAACATTAGCTGAGAATTATCTAAAGGATGTAACAGATATGCTTGTTTTTTGTATGGCCGAGGTATCAAAAATAAAAAAAGACCCGACCCCAAGCAATTGTATTCTCTTATCACAGAACCTATTAGAAGGAGTCCAAAAATTAATAAGAGAAAAAATAAATGATACTCAATCCAAATTTGCTGATGCCGCGAGAATTTATATTTTCGAGAATAAATCTGAAGGTTAACCTAATCCCTCCGGAGGGTAATCAAAAATATTCTTCGGTAAGATAGTCTTTCCAAGTCTCAGGAATTGAGACTCACTAAGAGTAATTGCAATTTTCTCCGATTTCTGCAAGCTTTGATCTGAAATATGGTGCTTTTAAGGTATTGTTCCGTTAACAAATCCATTTTAATTTTAATACACACCAAAATTCTTCAAAACACATGCTTGAATTTACCGAAAACAATCTAGATAATATGGTCCGAAAGGACGACGTTCACCATGTATACGCTAGAGCAGATGGACTTGCTTCTTTAATCGTTATTAACCCAATAACCGGAGCGCGACAGCAATTTGATTGTGATCAAACATTTAAAGAAATAAAGGACCAATTCTAAGAGGAGAAGTCTATCATATTATTGCGCCTCTGCAAATCCTAATACTGCCAATATTTTCCAAACCCACCCCCAAAACTTAGAGGTTTTCGCTTTTAAGCGAATCGTTTTGCTTTTTAACCGTGACCTGAATATCATCTTCCATGTCTTCGAAGGTTGCCTGACCTCCATCAAATTCAATTAGTGCTTTCATTTCTTCCTGTATCTTCTCATTGTCCTTACCAAACTTTTGCCCATTCGTTCAGATCCTTCTCTTTGCATCGGGCCAATACTATGTCGGATCGATGGCCGCCACCACGGGGTAGCCGGTTGCTTGACAGTTCCGAATTCTGAAAGGTGGGCCAATTTGCCACCCCGGATCCGTTGCCTAGGACCAACCACAATCAATCCAAGACTAGCAGGTCCGGATCGCTTGATCTTGCGCGTTCCGAGGCTCCTGGCAGTATTGCCGGTCTTGCGTTTCAGAATCGTATAGATCCGTCGCCTCCCAAAATAATCCGAAATACCCGCAACAGCTGCATATTTTGTCAAGGGAAAGGTACAGACTGTGAACAGGGGTACTCCTGGACTCTATGTACTGAGTTTGCAAAGATCGAGAAGCACTATTCCGACAAAGAATTTGATATGACCGGAGAGATGGACGGCTGTGATCAGTTTGTAAAAAAATCGCCGATTACTTAATTTCTTTCAACTGATCAGCTAGAAGATTTTTCAATACCCTTTTTAA
>JAJCYK010000322.1 GCA_029262935.1 Cytophagales bacterium
ACTCAAACTTGATCGCACAACTAGAGTATTCCAGCAATATATGAGCGTCAACCCGTCCTTCTTCCTTAATACAGGTCATCAATAACTCTAGAATGGTTTGGTATTTAGGTGACTTAAACTGGACTTCCGCTAGCTCTTGAAAAAAGTATTGGTGTAGGAATAGTTCCTCATCCAGCTTGCTGTTTCCATAATTCAGCAAAAGCCGGATACTTTCTCTTTCTTGGTGTGTTATGGCGTCCTGCGGGGTACGCACTACTTTCTCTGGCACAGGATCCACTATATCTTCAGGAGCTAGGGCGGCCGATTGGCCGGCATTGCGGGAAGCCTTTAGATGCAGTTTATTGAGTTCTCCTATTAAAAGCCCTTCATCAATTTCCAATAGCTCGCTGCATTGCTTTAGATAAATAGCTCTTTGTAAGGCATCCGGAATCTTTGAAATGCTTTGTACCACTTCCTTAATGGTATGCACTCTCTTGATAGGATCATCTGCTGCCTCTTTTTGAAAAAGCTGCGTCTTATAGGTAATGAAATCCCTGCTTTGAGATTTTAAAAATTGTTGAAAATCTGAGGATCCAAGCTTCTTGGCATAACTGTCAGGGTCCTCTCCCGTAGGAAACTCTACCACCCTTACATTGGCACCACTAGTAAGAATCATGTCAATGCCGCGCAGCGAGGCCTTTATACCGGCAGTATCACCGTCAAAGAGCACCGTAATATTGCTGGTATACCTTTTAATCAATTTTATTTGATCCTCAGTGAGACTGGTTCCCGAGGAAGCTACCACGTTGGAAATACCTGACAAATGCAATGAGATTACATCCGTATAACCCTCTACCAAATAACAATTGTCCTCTTGACGAATAGTGTTGCGGCCTTGATGTAAGCCATACAGCACTTTACTCTTTTGATACACATCTGTTTCCGGAGAGTTTAAATATTTTGGCCCCTTTTGAGTTAATGTACGGGCACCAAACGCAATAACCTTCCCCGTTATGTTGTGAATGGGAAATATAACCCGTCCTCTGAACCTATCGTAGCGTTTTTCCTCTTTGACTACCACCAACCCCGCATCTATGAGCAATTGTTGTTGATATCCCTGGGCGATAGCGGTCTTATTAAACCCATCCCATTCCTCCAAACTGTATCCCAACTCAAATTCCTTTATTACGTTTTCGTGGTATCCTCTTTCTTTGAAATAACTTAAGCCAATAGACCTGCCATCTGGGTGCTCTAAAAGGAGGTTATGAAAATAGTCTTTGGCATAATTGAGGACAATAAAGAGGCTTTCACGTTGGCTTTGCTGGGCTATTTCTTCTGGAGTAGGTGGTTCTTCTTCTAGCTCTATGCCGTACTTTTTGCCGAGAAATTTCATAGCCTGGATATAATCCAGTCCTTCAATTTCTTTTACAAACTCTATAGCATCACCTGCTTTGCCGCAACCAAAGCACTTAAATATGCCTTTAGCAGGAGCCACTGAAAAAGACGGGGTCTTTTCGTCATGAAAGGGACAACAGGCCCATAGGTTTTGACCTTTACGTTTTAATGAAAGGAAATCGGAAACTACTTCCTCAATATCAACGCGTGCCTTTATTTCTTCTATTGATGTGTTGTTAATAGTCAAGAGCAGTTTTAAAACAGGACTGTAAAGATACTGTTACAAATTGAAACCTTCTTTTATGTCTTGTGTTAATTTAACAAATTAGTTAATAATATAAGGGATATGCCCTAACTTGCACGTTGCACAAGTTACACCTATGAGTATTACAAAAGAAGCGGTTATAAATGCCTTGAGTACGGTTGACGACCCTGATCTTAAACAGGACCTCATCACCTTGAATATGGTAAAGGACATTGACGTGTCTCCTGAAACTATTCGATTTACCGTAGTTTTAACGACACCTGCATGTCCCCTAAAAGAAGTCATTCGTCGTGCTTGTTTGGAGGCTATTGAAAACATGGTCAGCAAAGATGTCGAGGTAGACATAAAAATGACCTCTCAAGTAACTACCACGCGCGCAGACAATACGCCTATATTACCAAATGTGAAGAATATAATTGCGGTCGCTTCCGGTAAAGGCGGGGTGGGCAAATCAACAATTGCCAGCAATTTGGCAGTGGCTTTAGCCCAAACCGGTGCCAAGGTTGGTCTGATCGATGCGGATATATTTGGGCCTTCAATTCCAACCATGTTCAATTGTGCAAATGAACAGCCAGGTATTATTAAAAAAGGTGAAAAGAACTTTATTGTTCCCCTGGAGCAATATGGAGTTAAATTATTGTCCATTGGTTTCCTTACTCCATCAGACAACGCAGTAATTTGGAGAGGGCCTATGGCGAGCTCTGCGCTTAAACAGTTTTTTGGAGATACGGAGTGGGGCGAGTTGGACTACTTACTTGTGGATTTACCACCAGGGACCAGCGATATTCACTTAACCTTAGTGCAAACGGTTCCTGTGACAGGCGCAATTATGGTCACTACACCTCAAAAAGTAGCCCTGGCTGATGCAAACAAAGGAATTGCCATGTTTAGACAAGCCAACATTAACGTTCCGGTACTGGGTATTATTGAAAATATGGCGTATTTTACACCACCGGAGCTACCCGAAAAGAAATATTACATTTTTGGAAAAGATGGAGGAGAGAAATTTGCCAAGCAACATCAAATACCATTATTAGCACAAATTCCTTTAGTGGAACAGGTTAGAGAAAGTGGCGATGTGGGATATCCAATCGCTCTAAAAGAAGGCCCTTCCGGGGAAGCTTTCCAAAAGCTTGCACAGACCTTGGCACAAGAAATTGCCATCAGAAATGCACAGCAACCGCAAACTAATAAAGTGGAGATGAAGTTATAATAGAGATTATGGATTTAACTGACAGAATCGAACGAGCTTTAGATAGTATCAGACCGTATTTGAAAACCGACGGCGGCGATGTAAAGCTACTTGAAGTTACCAAAGACAAAACCGCACATATCGAGTTGTTGGGAGCCTGTGGTGCCTGTCCAATGTCTTCCATGACGTTCAAAGCAGGAATAGAAGAAGCTATCAAAAGAGAAGTCCCAGAAATTCTCAAAGTAGAAGCTGTTAACATTACTGCAGTAGATGACCCGAAGGCAACCCTGCCAGAGAACTTAAAGTAGTATTGCGTTTTTTGATTTTTTTTCGTCTAGTACTTATTCGCCTGATACATTTTTGCGGCTTTAATTTCCATTTATGCAAAGGAGACTAGCATTTCTTATTATTTCCCTGCTCATTTTCACTACCGGATCCCTGCTAGCTCAAAAATCATGCGGTACAGTAACTTATCAGGAGCAACTAAGTAAAAACTTCCCCCAATTGGAGCCGTCTCAACAATTCGAAGACTGGATAAAACTTCAGATTAGTCAAAATCGATCCAACCCCAGTAAGCTTAACCGGAAGGCCTTGTTAAATGAAGTAATTACCATCCCAGTGGTGGTACACATAGTTCATAATGGAGAGGGCATTGGTACTGGGACCAATCTGGCAGAAAGTAGGATCTTAGAACAAATCCAAATACTTAACAATGACTTTCGAAGAATGAACGCCGATGCAGTAAATACACCAGCTGAATTCTTAGGCGTTGCTGCGGACGTAGAAATTGAATTTGCCTTAGCCATCAGGGACCCGGAAGGGCTGCCTACTACTGGCATTAACAGGATCACTGGAACCCGAAGCTCATGGGGTGTGGTCCACAACACCGAATTAAAGTCCTTGAGCTACTGGCCAGCCGAAGACTATTTAAACCTATGGGTAGCCCCGTTAGAAAGTCTCTTGGGCTATGCCCAATTTCCTATCTCAAATTTGGGCGGTTTAAATATCGCCTCGGAAAATAGATTCACCGATGGCGTAGTCATTGACTCAGATTTTATGGGTAACAATCCTAACAGCAACCCGGAAAGTACCGGACGTACCGCCACGCACGAAATTGGGCATTTTTTGGGCCTACGACACATCTGGGGTGACGGAGGTTGCGGAGTGGATGATTTTTGCGACGATACACCCTTGGCAAATAGCAGTAATTTTGGTTGCCCAAGTAGCAATTCCTGCGGCAGCGACGATATGGTTCAGAACTATATGGATCTCACCGACGATATGTGTATGAACTTGTTTACCCTGTGTCAAAAAGATCGCATCCGAGCCGTTATGGACAACAGCCCCCGTCGGGCCAGCCTTCTCAACAGTCCTGCACTTACTGCTCCGGTGATGGTCAACAACGATGCTGGAGTCAAGTCAGTAAGCATGCCCCTGATGAACAATTGCCAGTCTGAAAACATTCCCCAAGCCGTCTTGAGGAATTACGGAACCAACGTTATTACCTCAGGAGAAGTGGCGCTTTGGATAAACAATGTCTTTATTGAAACACAACCCATCATCGATCCCATAGGGTTATTGGAAACCACTACCGTTAACTTTAGTATTAGGACCATCGTGGATCAATCCGAGGTCTCTGTGCGCATTACTCTTGTAAATGGGTCTACAGATAATAATGCCGAAAACAACGAAAAGAGTATCGTAGTAAATACTTCAAGTTTGGATGTACTACCAATAAATGAAACATTTCCCGTCTTTCCTGACGGCTGGGAGCTGCGAAATGACGATAACGACCTCTCCTGGGAAATTGCCAATGCGGTATTAAATGAACCTGCCAATACCGCTATCCGGATGAAGTTTTTCAGTTATGAAAATGCTGATGGAGAGTACGACTATCTCATTTCTCCTGGGTTGGACTTCTCCAATTTCACTGATGTGATTCTTGATTTTAAGCTCGCATTTGCCCAGTTTTCTGCAAGTAGTAGAGACGGTTTAATTGTGGCAGTATCCACGGACTGCGGGAATACGTACGATCCTGCCAACTATCAATTTCAAGAAGAAGGAGCGGACTTAGCAACGGTTGGTGTTAATAGTAATGAGTTTACCCCGGCTTCACAAAACGACTGGAGAACGGTATCCTTGGACCTTAGTCCTTTTGCTGGTATGGACCAAATCAAAATTGCCTTTATTGGGATAA
>JAJCYK010000323.1 GCA_029262935.1 Cytophagales bacterium
CCTGCGCAAACTATTTTAGTAAATGGCTTACGTTGGGCTAGCGGGAGTAAGTATGAAGAGGAGGAGATTTGGCTAAACCCTGTATATTAGTTATTGAAAATTAACCTCATTTCACTTCAAAATAGGCCAAGATTTACTGTCAATTTGGCTTAGTTGTGACCTTCTGTAAATTAATTCGAGATAAAAGTGGTAAAAAAAAGGACGATTTTAAGCAATTTCTTAAGGATTTGGTGATTTCGAATGCAATATTCTAACCTTATTGTGATGTTTTACGTCTTTGGTATTATATTTGTCATACGATAAGTAATTAATTATTTAATATTTTAACAATGAATAAAGGAACAGTTAAGTTCTTCAATGATTCCAAAGGATTTGGATTTATCACCGAAGAAGGTTCAAACAAAGAACATTTTGTACACATTTCTGGATTGATCGACGAAATTCGCGAAGGCGATGCAGTTGAATTCGAACTACAGGAAGGAAGAAAAGGATTAAACGCAGTAAATGTAAAAGTCGTTTACTAAAGACATTTAATTTTTGATTTGAAAGCCCTGACGATTTCGTCAGGGCTTTTTTATTTGTAGCGCACCCTAAATGACTTAATGAAATACACTATACTTACATCATGACTTTAGCACAAGAGTTGGATGCACGAAGTGGATCGGGATGTGAATTATGTGGATCCAATGAAGCATTGGATGTTTATACTATTATTGAAAATACTCCCAGTTTAGAAAACAGCCTATGGTGTTGTCAAAATTGTACTGCGCAAATTAATAAGGACAAACAAATTGATGTAAACCATTGGCGTTGTCTAAATGATAGTATGTGGAGCGAACTACCCCCAGTAAAGGCAATTTCATGGCACATGCTGCAGCACCTTTCGGGCGAAAGTTGGCCACAAGATTTGTTGGATATCTTTTACTTGGATGAAGAAACTGTAAAATTAACGAAAGAGATGCCCTTGATAGCATTGGCTCAGGAAGTACTTCAGCACAAAGATAGTAATGGTGTAGTTTTACAAACCGGAGATACTGTGGTTTTAACAAAGGACTTGAATGTCAAAGGAGCCAGTTTAGTGGCCAAAAGGGGCGCCGCCGTGCGCGGAATCTCACTAGTCCGCGACAATCATGAACATATAGAAGGTAAAGTTGCAGGACAGCAAATCGTTATTCTGACTAAGTTTGTTAAGAAATCAAAGTAGGAGCTAGCTCGCCTTAAATTATGGACGACAGGGACATTCAAACACGTGTTGATATTGAATTACTGGTAAACAAATTTTACCAACAAGCGAAATATGACGATCAAATCGGGCATTTTTTCACTGAAGTAATTCCTTTGGATTGGGATCATCATATTCCCTTAATTTGTGACTTTTGGGAAACCGTATTATTAAATAGGATAGCCTACCAAGGAAACCCTATGATCAAGCATTTAGAACTACATAAGAAATCCCCTTTGTTGGAAAAGCATTTCGACCGTTGGTTAACACTTTGGGAAAAGGCAGTGAGCGCACAGTTTGTAGGCCCTAAGGCTACAGAGGCCATAAATCGAGCTCAACAAATTGGAGCATTGATGAAATTCAAAGTCAGTCAGCTTTAATTTACAGTTTTACTATAAAGGACTCTCAAGGCCATTACAATAAAGCGTAATAAGCTATTTGTTAATTCTATTTAATTTATAAATTTAATCGACGGCTTCACACGTAAAATACATTAAGATATTAGAAGCCAAAAGTTATACCCATGGACCAAAACATTGAAAGTTTAAGAGAGGCCCTAAAGTTCTCTCCTGACAACATCCCTTTGCGCTTACATTTGGCAGATGCTCTGTTCAATTCCAACCACCTAGATGAAGCCGAAACGGAGTACCAATCAGTATTAAGTAAAGAGAATAACCCTAGGGCTAAAATGGGATTGGCCAAGATATTCTACCGTAATGGAGCTTATTCCAAATGTAACGTGGTTCTAGAAGAACTTATCGAAGCAGGAAATGTAGATTTCGAAGTTTTACTGCTCAATACCAAAGCATTAGTGAAGGAGCATGCCATTGCAGATGCCATGGTAATTTATAAAAGAGCACTAGAATTAAATCCTGGTTTTACTGACGAAGAATTAGATGCCCAGTTACGGATCGCTACAGGCCCGGAACTTGAAGAAAGCTTGCAAGAGATAGAATCTAGCTTTGTACAAAAACCTACCATTGATTTTAAAGATGTAGGTGGGATGGATGCTATAAAAAAAGAAATCGATTTAAAGATTATTCAACCCTTGAAACATCCCGAGATTTATCAGGCATATGGGAAGAAGATTGGTGGGGGGATATTGCTTTATGGACCTCCAGGATGTGGGAAAACCTATCTTGCTAAAGCTACTGCCGGACAAGTAAATGCCAAGTTCATTAGCGTAAGTCTAAATGACATATTAGACATGTGGATTGGAAGCAGCGAAAAAAACTTGCACGAGGTCTTTGAGGTAGCTCGGCAGAACACACCTTGCGTGTTGTTCTTTGATGAGATAGATGCGTTAGGGGCCAGTAGAAGTGATATGAAACAAAGTGCCGGAAGACATCTGATCAATCAATTTTTGATGGAGTTGGATAGCTTGGAAAACGATAATGAGGGGTTGTTGATTTTAGGTGCTACCAATACTCCGTGGCATTTGGATGCAGCCTTCCGACGTCCGGGCAGGTTTGATAGAATCATTTTTGTGCCACCACCTGATACCTCTGCCAGGGCGTTGATTTTCAAACTTAAATTGGCAGAAAAGCCAGTGGAAGCCATAGACTATGCAATTTTATCCAAGAAAAGTAAGGACTATTCAGGAGCTGACATTGAGGCCGTAATAGATATTGCCATTGAGTCCAAGCTAGAGGAGGCTATTCTTCAAGGAGTACCAAAACCCTTAACTACTAAGGAGCTACAAACTGCTATGAAAAAGCACAAACCTACTACCAACGAATGGTTTTCTTCAGCAAAAAACTTCGCCTTGTATGCCAATCAGTCTGGTTTATATGATGAAATATTGGATTACCTAAACATCAAGAAATAGCATGATAGAAGATCAACTGAGTCGGGCGCAGCTCTTAATTAATCAAAAAAGGTATCGGGAAGCCGATAAAATCCTCACCGAGCTCCTGAGTTTGGACCCCAATAACATTCATATACTAGCTAGCCTCAGTGAGGTGGCATTAGAAATGGACAATGCAGAAAAGGCCCAAAACCTAATTGATAATGCCATCAGTCAAGCTCCAGATTCGGACTATTTGTACTGTATAAAAGCACGAGTCATGCTCAGTCTTAAGCAGTATGACACGGCAGAAGAGTGCTTGCTAAACGCCACCACCATAAATCCAAATGAGGGTCATTATTTTGCTATTTGGGCCCACATCAAACTTGCTAGAAAGAAATATCAAGAGGCTGTGGACTTAGCCAACAAATCCTTGGAGTTGGACTCAGATAATATTTTGGGTTTAAATACCAGGAGTACTGCTTTGTTGAAATTGGATGATAAAGAGGGAGCCTTTAATACCATAGAGAATGCCTTAAAGGAAGACCCAAATAATGCATACACCCATGCCAACTACGGTTGGGGTTTGCTTGAAAAGGGGGACCACAAAAAAGCGCTGGTGCATTTTGGAGAAGCTTTAAAGAATGACCCAAATTTTGCGTTTGCCCAAGCGGGAATGCTGGAAGCGCTAAAAGCCAAGTATGTAATTTATCGTTGGTTTTTGAAGTACGCCTTCTTTATGGGCAATTTGACCGCCAAATATCAATGGGGGGTTATTATCGGCATTTATGTGGCATTTAGAGCACTGGGAGCTTTGTCAAGAAATGTACCTGTTTTAGAGCCATATTTGACTCCGATACTGATTTTATTAGGCTTGTTTGCTTTTTCTACTTGGGTAATGACTCCTTTGAGCAATTTGTTTTTACGACTAAACAAATACGGCAAGCATCTTTTAAGTAAAAAGGAAAAATTAAGCTCCAACTTTGTAGGATTGAGCGCTTTGGTCTTTCTACTAGGGGTAGCCGGCATTTTCCTATTGGGTGATTTTAGATGGTTGATCGTGGCCATCTTCGGATTTGTAATGATGGTTCCTTTTAGCGTAATGTTCTCTCCGTCGTCCTACAAACATGCCTTGATAATTTACGCGGCGGCAATGTTTGTAGTGGGGTCGGCCGCTATCTTTCATACCTTCACGTCAGGAGAATTGTTTGGAACGATGTCTTATGCTTTCTTCATAGGATTCATAGCTTTTCAATGGCTTTCAAATTACCTGTTGATTCGAGAGGATAATGTTTGAAGGTTAAAAAGTGTGCCTGATATTGTGGAATAGGTTGAGGATAGCTCGTAAAGAAGGCTCATAATAACTTAAAATTGCTATTTTTAATTGTCCAAGCTTACTTGTACCAGTAAACAGAATTTATAAAAATGCCTCCTTCGAACTATCAAGTTAACCGACGCCGATTTTTATGGCAAGCGGCCTGTTCAGGTGCTTTCCTTCCTTTTATGTCTTTTGATAATCTTGAGAGCTCAAAACTTCGTTTTGGGCTCGTTACAGATTCGCACTATGCAGATCGTGAACCTCATAATACCCGCTTTTATCGGCAGGCCCTGGATAAAATGGAGGAGTTTGTGACGGTGATGAACAAGGAGCAAGTAGATTTTGTCATGCACCTAGGGGACTTTAAGGATGAAGATGCCCATAAACTGGAAATAGACACTTTGAGTTATGTAGATAAAATTGAATCAGTGTACGGAAGATTTAATGGTCCTAGATATCATTGTGTGGGCAATCACGATGTGGATAGCATTACGAAACAACAATTTTTAACACATATTACCAATACCGGTATTCCTTCGAATCAAAGTTATTATTCCTTTGAC
>JAJCYK010000324.1 GCA_029262935.1 Cytophagales bacterium
TATTAAAGTCTTAGAACAAGTACAAAACCTGCAAGATGATCACACGGAGAAAAGTAAAGAGTTAAAACAGGTAACCAAAGAACTTAAGTTCTTGGTGGAAAAAGCAGACAGCTTTCTTAACATGGTTACGGCATTTGATCAAGGCCGATTCTTGAATTTTCTATTAAGACTTAAAAAGTAATTTCTTGCCCTAAATATTACTTGGTACAGACCGGCATAAGCATTACCAAGGATTTGATTTAAAATAATACCCATCTTTGTTCAAACCAACCAGAATAAAGATGCTCATTTATGGATCGAACTCCAGCCATTTAAAGTCCGAACATTTAACGGAAATCTCTTGCCCGCATTGTGGCAATAAGGACACCGTGGCTATCAGTGTGCATGGTAAGTATGCCCATGTCTTTTGGATTCCTACTTTTCCTTTAGGCAAGCAAGGGGTAAGTTACTGTCAACATTGTAAACAAACGCTGGAAGAAAAGGAAATGCCAGAGACCTTTAAAGCGGCCTTTAAAGGTTTTAAATCCAATTTAAAAACACCTTTTTGGCATTTTAGCGGATTATTGGTTATTGCCTTAATTGTGGGATTCGTTGTTTTTAGCAGCAGTCAGGATTCAAAGAACAACCAGATCTATATTGATAACCCGCAAGTAGGTGATGTTTATGAACTGCGAGAGGAAAACGGGAGCTATTCACTCGCGAAAGTAACGGATGTGGTAAATGATAGTGTCTATGTGGTTTTCAACCAATATGAAATTGATAGATCTTCCAAATTATATACGATAAATAAGAAGGAGAACTTTCAGGGCGATGAGTATTCCGTACATCACAGTTACTTACAGGAGTTGTTTAACGAAGGTGATATCATGGGCGTCGAACGATAGTTCAATTTTGTCTTTTCCGTAATTTTCTGTATCTATCCGACCATTGGATAAATCATTATGGAGTCATTTCTGAATTTCTTTGAAGTAATGCCTACATGGCAAAAACTAGCCTGGGTGCTGTTATGCCTCTCCTTCAATTGGGCGTTAGAAGGGATTTTCCCACTTGTTAAATTCAACTATAAAAAGTGGAAACACGCGGGTGTCAATTTAATATTTCTGGGTACCAGTTTGGTGATCAACCTGGTATTTGGATTGTTGACTGTAGGGGTATTTGCCTGGATTGGTTCTCATGAATTAGGTTTACTTTACTTGTTCGATTTGCCCATTTGGGTGGAATTGCTAATTGCAATTTTGGTTTTGGATTTAGTAGGACAGTATTTTATTCACTTTCTATTGCATAAGTTTAAATGGATGTGGAAGTTCCATATGATCCATCACAGTGATACCAAAGTGGATGCCACTACAGGAACTCGACATCATCCCGGAGACTATATCCTTAGGGAAGTATTTGCACTCTTCGCTATCTCTTTGGTGGGCGCACCTTTGGCATTTTATGTTGTTTATCGAGTAGCTACCATATTCTTTACATACCTCACTCATGCCAACATAGTAATACCGCAGGGCTTAGATAAACTACTTAGCCTAGTATTTATTACTCCCAACATGCACAAGTTTCACCATCACTTTGAGCGACCTTGGACGGATTCGAATTTTGGAAATATCTTTTCCTTTTGGGATCGCATTTTTGGGACCTTAGTACACGATGACCCTCACCGTGTGGTATATGGTTTAGACGTCCTTGACGACCAATTGGATGAAGATGTGGCTTACCAATTTAAGATCCCTTTCGATAAAGATATCAAGACGGACTACTAAAACAAGCCCTGGCTGATACCAAGGCTTTTGAATGTTTTATTCACTCGATTCGGGCTGCACTTCCTCTTTTTGCCAAAGGTGTTCATCAAGGAAATCCAGGACTCTCTGAGAAGCTTCGATTTGATTTTCTTTCTTGAGAAATCCGTGCCCTTCGTCTTCAAACACCACGTACTCTACGGGGACACCTTTTGCTTGCGCAGCTGCTACAATATCGTCGCTTTCAGGCTTGATAACTCGAGGATCATTGGAGCCTTGCAGTACAATTAGTGGTTTCGTAATGTTATCTGCATGGAAAAGAGGCGACTTGTTGTACAAATCCACGGAGTCATCAACGGGGTGACCAATTTCTTTATAGAGTGCTTCCCTAAAAGATTCCCACCACGGTGGTATGCTGTTTAGCGTACGCAACCAATTGGTAACTCCAAAGTAATTTACACCCACATTAAACTCCTCCGGAGCAAAGGTCAAAGCAGCCATAACCATGTAACCGCCGTAACTGCCACCCATGATCCCAATCTTATTTGGATCAACATACCCTGTGGCCTCCAAAAATTTCTTTGACCAAATACAATCTTTTAAGTCCACGTCTCCATGCTTCAGGTCATCCGCGGCATAAAAGGACTTACCATATCCGGAGCTTCCTCTGTTGTTAACGGAAAGCACCACATAGCCATGATTAACTAAATATTGCACTCTGGATTGATAGTTTAGTCGTCGTTGGCCACCAGGTCCACCATGTATATCAAGTATCGCAGGTCGTAACTCCCCTGGTTGGATCCCTTTGGGCTTGTATAATAATGCAGGAACCTCCAGTCCATCAAAAGATGCAAATCGAATAACCTCTCCACTAACCAAGTCTTCAGAATTGATTTCTGGATTCATGGTATTGGTTAGTTGGGTATAGGTACGATCGCTGAAATCGTACAGATAAAGATTACTAGGGGCGGTTGAGCTGTTGACATAAAAAGTCATTAAATCCTCACTAGGGGAGATGTTAATGGAAGTAATGTCTCCATCTGGGAGTGCCGGCAGTTCCAACAAATTGTTATCGACATCGTAAATGCGTATTTCAGTTTTAGCATCGGCATTAATCCCTAAGTATCGGTACTTGCCATTTTTTGATAACCCTGCATAACTAATATCCCATTCCACCGCCTCCACTACTTCAACAGCCTCGGTTTCCAAATTGTAACTTTTTAGTGCCGCAAATTCCTGACCTTCATTACTAGTAAAGTATAGGAGTTGGTTGTCCAGACTAAAATATTGAGGAAAATAGGTGGCAAATTCTTCATGTGGACTGATCAGTTTAGTTTCACCCGTTTCCTGATTGTACAGATACAAGTTGTTGTCATTGGTAGTAATGTTCTCCACCAAAGCGATGAATTGTTTGTTTGCGGATATGGCCCCAATGG
>JAJCYK010000325.1 GCA_029262935.1 Cytophagales bacterium
AAGTTTCCCTTAAGATCTCATTTTTTCGTTGCAGTACAGAAAAGTAAAGCCCGACCCGGTCCGAGGTTTTGGAAAAATCATACAACTGCATTTCATAATCCATGTACTGGTCCACCAAGCTATTGACCAGGGTAAGCTCGCCCACTTCAGAGATGTTGCTTTTACAAATTTCCAGGTTATTGGAAAAGATCACTTTCTCCTTTTCCAGAATGGCTAAAAGGATTTCTTCATTGTAATTTGAACCTAAACAAATCTTAGCCAAAATCTGATCCACTTTTGCCAAGGATACGATAAGTTCTTCCGATGCTTTTACACTGCTATAATTCTCCTCTAGTATCGTCTCGGAGGCGTGACCGACATTTTCTAAATAGTATATGGAGACTCCTGCAAGGATCAGAGTCAGTATAAGTATGAAAATAAATCCACTGAATATTTGGGTTCTTAATTTCATGGCTAGCCCCTTGGCAACGGGGATTTAATCGAGACCGTATTCTTTGAGTTTGCGGTATAAAGTGGCCAGTCCTATATCCAATTTTTTAGCCGCTTCGGATTTATTTCCATCCGCCAGATTCAATACTCGTAAGATATGCTGTTTTTCTACTGATTTTAGATCTTCAAAATCCTCAGAGCTGTAATCTCCATTTCCATTGCCATTGCCATTGCCGTTTGACACGCTGTCCAGCATGACAGGTTGCTTGCTGGCTTGCAGAAATTCCTTCGGCAGGGTCTCTGGGTTTAGTTCTGATCCATCTACAAGAATAACTGAACGCTCAATCACATTTTTGAGCTCTCGAATATTACCTGGCCAGTTGTGCTTGACTAAATGATCCAGGTATTCCTTACTCATAGTCGTGACCTTTTTACCGATCTTCTCCGCATTGACATTCATAAAGTGAAGTGCCAGCAAAGGGATATCGTCTCGGCGTTCTTTTAAAGAAGGGAGTTCAATAGTAAAAGTGCTAAGCCGATAATAAAGATCTTTTCTAAACTCATTGGCTTTGGAATCATCAAACAAATCTCTATTGGTAGCGGCAATGATCCGTACATCTATTGGTATAGGTGTAGTGTCTCCTAAGCGATTGATGGTACGGTTCTCCAAGGTCCTAAGCAATTTAGCTTGCAACTCCGCACTCATCTCTCCCAGTTCATCCAGTAATATAGTGCCCCGGTCAGCTACTTCAAAATATCCTTTCTTATCCGTGTGTGCGCCTGTAAAGGCTCCTTTCCGGTGACCAAATAACTCAGACTCTTGTAAATCTTTAGGAATAGCTGCACAATTTATGGGAATAAAGGGTCCTTTGCGGCGGCGGCTTGCCAAGTGTAAAGCTTCCGCTAATAATTCCTTGCCTGTTCCCGTTTCTCCTAGTAGTAAAACAGTGGTATCTGTTACTGCTACTTTCTTAGCTAGTTCAATGAGTCGGTTAACTGCATTGGACTTTCCTATTATCTTGGCAAAACTAGACTTTGACTCCAACCGGTATTCCAATTCAAGCAATTGTCTGTTCATTATGGCCTTCTCCACGGCCTTGCCTGCCAATAGTGGCAACTTATCATCTCCATCACCCTTAGTTAAGTAATCAAAAGCGCCCAGCTTCATGGCTTTTACGCCATCTTTCACATTTCCAAAGGCTGTCATCACGATGACCTCGGTCAAAGGATATTCGTTTCGAATGGTTTTAGTGAACTCGATTCCATTGTCATCTGGTAACATGACATCAGTAATCACCAGATAGATATCTTCGTTACGCAAGATTTCCTTACCGTCCTTAACGGTAACCGCGGCAAACACTTGAAACCCTTCCAAACCCAAGATCTTAGTAAGCAACTCCCGTAGACTGGTTTCATCCTCTACTATCAAGATTTTCTTACCTGATATGTCCATAACACAAAATTAAAAAAATTAATAAGCTTTTACTTGCATTCAAGCTCATCTTATCGTTCTAGCTTCAAAATTAACTATTTAGCAATAAGGCATTTAGCATTTTGAAGGACAAAACTTACATACCACCCAAAAACAGGCAAATTGCCTCCATTTGAGTAAGACCTTTTTAGTTGGTGGCCAACTGCAGGTCTACCTGTAACTCCCGACGATCATTAAACCACTAGAATTAGAATGGAATTAATTGATCACACCATCTTTAATTTCCAACATCCTGTCAGTCATTTTTGCCAGTTCCTCATTATGTGTAACGACAATAAACGTCTGACCGTATTTCGATCGCAAATCAAAAAACAATTGATGTAACTCTCTGGCATTCTGTGAATCCAGATTTCCACTGGGTTCATCAGCCAAAATTACTGACGGGTTATTTATTAAAGCCCTGGCCACGGCAACCCTTTGCTGCTCTCCCCCCGACAATTCCGCCGGTTTATGATCCAGACGACCATCCATACCTAAATAACTTAGCAGTTCCATAGCGGCGCTTGTAACCTCGGACTCCTTCCTGTTTTGAATGAATCCGGGAATACATACATTCTCTAAAGCGGTAAATTCTGGCAGAAGGTTGTGAAATTGAAAAACAAATCCGATATGCTGATTACGAAAGGCTGCTAAATCTTTGGAACTCAAGGAGAAAACAGATTGCCCTTTCAAACTTACCTCTCCCTTATCGGGAAAGTCCAGGGAGCCTAAAATATGTAGTAGTGTACTCTTACCGGCGCCTGAAGCGCCCACAATGGAGACAATTTCACCGGCCTCCACTTTTATGTCTATTCCTTTAAGTACTTGTAGTGAATTGTAAGACTTAAATATTTTATTCGCCTCTAACACTTGATTTGACCTGCCATAATTTAACACTCCAAACATAACTAAAATAAGTCTATTTCAGTGCATTATATAAATTTTTCGATCTCATTAAATCAAGGTATAAAGGCATTACTTTTCTTGCAAACGGCATCCTGAGGCCAACATGACAGCACGGTCATTAATTAACTCAAATACTTTTACAATTTGAGTTCTCGAAACGGGCAAGTTCCTTGCGATAAAGGTGCAAATGATGTACATTCGTGCAAAATTAATACCATGGATATACACGAATATCAAGCCAAAGATTTACTTAAAAGTTACGGTGTGAAGATACAAGAAGGCATCGTGGCTGATAACCCAGAGAAAGCGTTGGAGGCTGCCAAACAGCTCCATGCGGAAACAGGAACGAACTGGTATGTTATCAAAGCTCAGATTCATGCGGGTGGTCGTGGTAAAGGAGGAGGAGTAAAACTTGCAAAGAG
>JAJCYK010000326.1 GCA_029262935.1 Cytophagales bacterium
GGCGTTGGAATATGATGACTCTCTGAAAAAAGAGATTGATCGATTGTTATCTATTCTTACTGGACGTGAACGTAAAGTAATTAAGATGTTTTTCGGAATTGGAGTAGAATCCAAACTTTCATTAGGAGATATAGGCGCAGAGCTAGCGATCAGTCGTGAGCGTGTGCGTCAAATTAAGGATAAAGCCATTAACAAGCTTAGCGCACACCCAGCCATGCGGTTGTTGGTGCCCTATCTTGGATAAATAATAAACAATAGCTAATAGAAAAAGGCAGTGATTTATCACTGCCTTTTTCTATTTTATGGTGTGTGCTTTCCCACAGGACCTTTTCACAGTCATGTTGAGGTCTATTGAAGTCGTAAATAATAATTTGCTAGTCCCAGCTTTTGGTGCTACTAGCTCCTAGTTTAGCAGAAAAGCTTTTTTTAGATCTGCAAAATCACAGAACGTCCCTAAGTTCTGTGTTGGGGAGGGATTGGGGGGATTCCCCCTCAATTATACCAAATAGAATTCATTGTAGTATATCATGCCTTTTAGGCAAGCCTTGTTTACCCTTTAAAACCAAACACCTTCTTTAATAACTCCGTAGTTCGAGCTAAAGGGTTTTTACGAATGTTGGCCTCTTCCTGTGCCACTAATAAAAATAACCCTTCAATAGCTTTGTCCGTGGCGTAATTGTCCAATTCCGGATCTGCTTTCTTTACTAAGGGTATCTTGTTGTATGTAGTCACTAGATCGCCATAATATTTAGTGGCATTCACTTCATTAAGCGAGGTTTGAATAATAGGCCTGAACTTTTCTTTCAAAGCAGAAGAAGTGGTCCTTTTTAAGTATTGCGTAGCAGCATCCGGTTCTCCTTTTAATATACTCCAGGCATCCTCAATGGTCATGGATTTAATAGCACTAATGAAAATAGGCTTTGCCTCCACTGCGGCTCTTTCGGCACCTCGGTTTAAAGATGTAATAAATTTGTCCACTTCCTTTCCTAAACCAATCTGACGCAACCGTTCTTCCACCTTTACCGCCTCTGGGGGAAAGGGTATTCTTATTAAAGGGTTCTTAAGGTAACCATCAATTTTAGACGCTTGATCTGAACCTTTGCTGATGCCTTGAATTAAGGCCTCTCTAAGTCCGGATACGACTTCATTGGTGGTAGGGTCTTCACTTCCCAGAGCGTTGTTGATGCCTCCCAACGTTTGATTGATCTGGGCGGAAGTACATGCTTGAATAAAAAGTAAGGCGAGGGTAATACCTGCCAATCGAAAAAATGTTGAATTTCTTTTAGTAATCATAGTATGATATTAGAATTATAAAGAGATAACTGGATTGCTGTCAAAATCGTGCCAAACCTCTTGAATAACGATGGTAAAACTACGAATATCTCTCATTCTTTATATGTAGATTTGCCGCAAATAACTGGGATAGCATTATGAAACATGTCTTTGCTGAACTGATTACCATAGGCGACGAAATTTTATATGGCCAAATCGTTGACACTAATTCTCAATGGATGAGCAAGGAGCTAGATAAAATTGGAATTAAAACCGTAAGGAAAACCACTGTTGCGGACACTGAAGTAGACATTATCACTGCTTTTGAAGAAGCCACCACCAGAGCCGATCTCATCTTAATCACGGGCGGTTTGGGACCTACCAACGACGACTTAACCAAACCATGTCTGGCAAAATATTTCAATTGTAGCATGCAAATGAATTCAGAGGCTTTGGCAGAAGTAACGGCCATTTTCGAACGAATAGGACGAGAACTGACGGAAATAAATAAACAACAAGCTAACTTGCCTACCAAATGTACTATGCTTAGTAATAGAGTAGGAACTGCGCCAGGCATGTGGTTTAAAGAAAATGGCAAAGTGTATGTGTCAATGCCGGGGGTCCCTCATGAGATGAAAACCATGATGCAGGAGCAAGTTTTACCCAAGGTACAAGAAGTCTTCGATACACCCACCATTTATCATAAGTTGGTAAAAACTATCGGTTTAGGAGAATCATGGCTCGCAGACAAAATTAAGGACTGGGAAGCCAACCTTCCTGAAAATATTAAACTTGCCTATCTTCCGGGGTTAGGTGAAGTGAAACTACGACTAACTGCCGTTGGCAGTGACTTACCCACCTTAAAGGCAGCCGTTAGCCATCAGATAGAGTTGCTCAAACCATTGGCTGGAGCGTACATTTATGGATACGACAAAGACACCTTGGCAAAGGTGTTGGGCGAAATGCTGGTGGCCAGAAACATAACTATTGGTTGTGCAGAGAGCTGCACCGGGGGTGCACTTGCAAGTGTTCTGACTAGCATACCTGGCAGCTCCCAATACTTCCTGGGCTCCATTGTAGCCTATCACAACAAAGTAAAATCTGATGTGTTACAGGTAAGTAATGACACCTTAGAAAGTCACGGGGCTGTAAGTGAAGCCACCGTTCTGGAAATGGCCCTAGGGGCTAAAAAGGTATTAAATTCCAACATAGGCGTAGCTACTAGTGGCATAGCGGGTCCAACAGGAGGCACCATAGATAAGCCAGTAGGTACCATTTGGATTGCTTTGGCATACCAAGATCACACCATTGCTAAGAAGCTTACGTTATTTAAAGATAGAGGCATAAATGTTAAGTATACAGCCCACGCCGTGTTAAATTTGGTTCGCCAAACTTTACTGGAAATGGATGGAGAAAAAGCTATTAATTAGCTAACTTTGCACCTTCACAACAACATCAAAATCAAATAATTGCCATGGGTAAAATTGAAATGGTAATGCCAAAAATGGGCGAAAGCATAATGGAGGGAACTATTTTAACTTGGTTAAAAAAAGTTGGAGATCCCATTGAGCAAGATGAATCCGTGTTAGAAGTAGCTACCGATAAGGTCGATACGGAGGTACCGTCTACCCATGCAGGTGTACTTCAGGAAATTCTCGCTCAGGAAGGAGATGTCGTTGAGGTTGGCAAACCAATTGCTATAATTGAAACTTCCAACGGGTCAGCGACAGAGAACGGTCAAAAAGAGCTCAGCGCTATTGAGGACACGGTTACAGTAGTAGCAGATCCAGAAGTTGCCGCCATAGGAATTCCTCCTACTCCTATGACCAGCCAGGCAGACAGCAATCGATTCTACAGCCCGTTAGTCAAGAATATTGCCAAGCAAGAACAGATCCCTTTTGAGGAACTCGACACTATTCCCGGAAGTGGAAAAGAAGGACGGTTAACAAAAAAAGACATCCTGTCGTATTTAAAAAACAGAAGTGGCAGTACTCCAAGCTCGCTCCCAGTTACAGAGACAGTGGCTGTTACATCACCTATGGCCATCAGTGGTGAAGACGAAATCATTGAAATGGACCGCATGCGCAAATTGATTGCCACCCGTATGGTGGAGTCAAAGCGAACCTCCCCGCATGTTACCTCTTTTGTTGAAGCGGATGTTAGTGCGATGGTTTCATGGCGAAACCGCTTTAAAAGCAGTTTCAAGGAACGAGAAGGGGATAATTTAACGTTTACACCTCTTTTTATTGAAGCGGTAGTTAAAGCCATAAATGATTACCCGATGATCAACATTAGTGTTGACGGAAACAACATCATCAAGAAAAAAGATATCAATATCGGCATGGCCGT
>JAJCYK010000327.1 GCA_029262935.1 Cytophagales bacterium
TATGATAAAAGCAGAAAAAGCCGGTGCTGGTTTTAATATAAAAGCCACAGATGAGCTCAAATCAAATAAGTTAAAATACTTCTTGATGCAGGAAGGACAGTCCTTAAAGATATTAAAAGGTAATGCTAAATCTGTGGTAGGGCAATTCCCAGATAATTGGAAAGAGCTAAGGCAGTTCATCAACCAAGAGGCGCTTAAATTTAAAGAGGCTGAGGATTTCATTAAGCTAATTGACTTTTATAATGAAGTGAATTAAGAAGTTGGATGTTTTTGAGTATTACTGGGCATGCCGAGCGATTGATTAGGTGGGAATAGTAAGCTGAGTTCAGTATATCATATACATTCCCACCCAAAACTAAGAAAACGGTTTAACGATCACTTTAAAAGCATACGCAATGGAACCTATAAACTTATTGGAGCTGAGGAACAACATTTTAATAATGGTTATCTTGATTTTTTCTCTTCCTGGTTGTGATTCTCAGCCCAATACTCATAATGAGTATGAAGAAAGAATCGAAAGACTAGAGTATTCAAGTAAATCGATGGTAGTTGCTCGGTATTTGAACTCCTTTTTTGATTATTACGGTATGTTTCCGTCATCACTTGATGAACTTAAAAGTTTTGTGCTGGAGGATGAATTCATCGACTTAGAACAATACGAATATGAATTAAGAGACCCCTTCTCTGAAGAAGAGGAAGCACTTATTTACCGACTTATCCACGTAGACAGTGTAAACAGGGACTGCATATTATATAGTATTGGTCCGGATGGAGTTGACAACAATGCAGAAGAAATTGATAGATATAATAAGAACCCAACAGGACTAATTGAATTCTTGTGGCACGAATATGTTGGAAAAGATCATGAATTTTCAAATAATCCTGAAAATGTAAAAGGAGATATAATTATTGTGTCTCCTGTTACTAAGAATGAAGACATACTTAAATTAAATTAACAAAAGTGTTAACAATTGATTTGTTTGGACTTTTCATATGAAACTCTAATGCATTGAATTTAACTTTTTGGTTAAGCCGGAGGTTCAACCTTGGATAGAAGATCGGTAAACATGAGATTTAATATTAGATCTGAACATTTGCAGTGGAACATTATTTGGATATTCATTACTATTACTTCTTGCAACAATTTGGAGCCCGAAACTTTGGTAGGTGCATACTGTTTAAATGAAGCTTGTTCTAGTGATTCAATATATTTATATGAAGACTATTCCTGTAAGCATGTATTCCATAGATCTATTGGTAGTAGTTACACTTCAAAAGGAAAATGGATGCTAACCAAAAACGGCTCGCATTTGAAGTTTTATGACTTTATTTTCTATAACCAATTTGACCCGGCCCTTCCACCTGGACGTTGGAATACACGAGTAAAAGTATTAAGAAACAAGGAGGTTAGATTAATTTACTCAAGAGAAGGTCCTGTGTACTATGTAAAATCAAGTCAAAAACAATCGCTCGGCCCTGCCGAGTGACCAATATCACAATGTACCTGTGGACATTAGTATTGACGGTAAGCAAGTTTTCTCTGATATTCATACAAATAAGTACCTTACTTATGACCAATACTCTTTGTTTGAATTTTTTGATAAACATACTGTGGGAGTAAAAAGAACAAATTGCCAACACCTGATTTAGCTCCAGATCAATTTTAAGCCACGCAATAAAGTAGGCCAATGGATTCATAAGAAAACAGGAGCGGTATTTTCTAAATCCAAGACCAGTCAAGGAAATGTAGGGAACCCAGGAGATCAATGGAAGACCTGGCCTAAAGGAACAACAGAATTAGGCCCTGCAAGTAAAAAGGCGGGAACTAGAGTGACTATTGACGGTACGGGTAATGTTATTGGAAATTAAATAAGGAACAGCATGTATTTTGAAGACATATATATAAAGGTAGAACCACTTTGGAAAAGAGAATTTTCATTGAAGGGAATAGAGGGAACTGAAACCTATGTTGAAAGTATTAAAAAGAATTATAATGATTTAGAAAATAGTTCATCATTGGACCATAATTCATGGTGGGAGTTTGCAATGTTGTTTACGATATACCAAACGCTAACAGCATTTGCTTTAGAAAAGTGGAACAAAGAGAAGGCAGCTACCTTGTCTTTTGATGAAATTCCCATAACCTTGTTTGAAGAATTCTTCAAAAGAAATTTGGAGCCAGAAGATCAAGCAGAAGGTAATCCAGAATACTTAGCAAAGTATAAAGGCTTACGGGGAACTATGTAAGCAAAAGGTCAAATTATAAAAAATGAAAAAGCCTTGCAGAGATGTAAGGCTTTTTTTATATCAAATTAGAAGCATGTTACCACCAAAGGAGCAAGGCCAGCTCATGAATCGAAATATGGAGTTGGGGGGATACCATTACTATATAGATGAAAACAAAAGAGTTGAAATAACGCTGGAAAAATACGGATCAGAGCCTCTCTGAGATAAGCGTATTTCGTGTTCTTAAGCAGAATGAGATTTAAAATCTTTGGGTGGGTCTTCAATAAGGATGATATGATTTACGTGGAATTACTCCTAACTTCAGTCGCTCGGCTCTGCCGAGTGACTAATATATCTCAGTCACAAACTGCCGAGTGACCGATATTGTAAAGAGATTAGATATGCAGCCAAACCAATTGTGAACCTTAGAGGCTTAAATGTATTCCATCAAAAGCTATTATATAAAAGATAGGTCCTCACTAGGCAGGGCCGAGCGATTGTTGGGAGCCTCAATATGCTTAAGCGAGCAAAAAAATACAGTACGCGGACTCGTGACTGGCACTTCATCCTCATACTGTATTTGTACCCAGAGCCGGGGTCGAACCGGCACGTCCGTGAAGACATTGGTGTTTGAGACCAACGCGTCTACCAATTCCGCCATCTGGGCATGCACCAACTTGATGTGCTCTCAACCTCAGCTGTTTTGCTTGAAGGCTTCGGCACGTAGTGGGCAAATTGTGAGTAATTCAGGGTTTAGAATCGAGTTTGTACACCAGCCTCCATAACCCCACGTCAATTTACATTTCAATATTTTTTCCAACACCTCATTTGGTGCGGGTTGAATTCTGTGACGGTGGAAGGAGTACTTGTTTA
>JAJCYK010000328.1 GCA_029262935.1 Cytophagales bacterium
TTGGTTTTTGGCGACCTGGATAGGGTTTGCGTGATACCTCAAGCTTACGAAGAAGAGATCATAATGAAATCTTTGGAGAAAGCCCAAGGAGAGAAATTAGTAAAGAAAGCCATTGAGCAAGGACTTAGCGCTTGTGATGCTTTCGAAAAATTTGGAATCATGTGATATGAATTTAAGGGGCAAAAACATTTTGGTAACAGGTGGTGGAGGTGTTGGTATCGGTGCAGGCGTTTGTCAGGCCTTAGTGAACTTCGGGGCTACTATTATCTTGAACGAAATCAGTCAAGAGAAGGCAGAAGAGGCCGCCAGGAAGTATTCCGGGGCGATTCCCATTGCAGCAGACATTGGTAACTCAGTACAGGTAGCATCAATGTTTGACCAAATTGCTAGCGAAGTAGGAATACTACATGGCTTAGTAAATAATGCCGGAGTGGGATTGAGCAAAGTAGCTCATGAAGCAAGTGAAGAAGAATTTGATACTTTGTACAATATAGATATCAAAGGGGTATGGAGGGTATCCAAAAGATTTGTCAATCAGGCATTAAAGCAAGGTATGCCTGCTAACATTGTGAATATATCCTCTGTTAATGCCTTAGCTACCATGTCTCGCTATGCCATTTATGCTAGTGCCAAAGCAGCTGTAGAGGGGCTTACTCGGGGAATGGCCGTGGAGCTTGGTCCTCATGACATACGGGTGAATGCAGTTGGCCCGGGATATGTACATGCCGAACAAAATTACGAATTGATTAAAACTTGGTCAAATAACCCTCAAAAATGGGTAAAGGATTTCGTAAAGGACCAGCAGGTATTGCTACATGATATCAAACCCGTAGACTGTGGTAATGCGGTAGCCTTTTTGTTATCTGATTTAAGTGATGCCATCACGGGTCAAACCATCTATGTAGATAAAGGCACCACCAGCTTATTGTTTAATCGATATTCCACTGAGCAGCTATGAAAATAAAATGTATAACCTGTTTCGAGGTTATTGTACCTGCAAAACCAGGCACCATTGCTAGCCAGGAAATTGACAAACCTTTGCATAAACTACCGGTAGGAGCTAAAGCCGGCTGGAGTGTTCAATTTGACCAACTACCCAAACTAATCGTAAAGTTGGAGCTTGATTCCGGGATTATTGGTTGGGGTGAACTCTATCGGAGCCACCAATGGCCTGTGGTGGATGACATTGCCAAAATGTTGATTGGTACCAATATTAAGGATTTATCCCTGCAAAGGCTGCCTTTCACATTTTGCAGAGAGTACGATGGCTTTGAATGTGCTATTTGGGATGCTTATGCCAAAAGCTTACAAATACGCTTGGTGGACTTGTTAGGGGGTCATTTAAGAGAAAAAGTGAGAGTAGGGGCATGGTCAAGTCATCGCAAAGTGGAAGATATTGGAGACTTGGTTAAAAATTTTCATCAACAGGGATTCGATTGTATAAAATTCAAAAGCGACCTGGAGGATGATGTAGTACGTTGGTGTGAGATTATAGCAGACACGGCTCCTGGAATGGAAGTTATCTTAGACCCAAACGAACGTTGGGAATATTCCTTTGAAGTCCGAAGGCGTCTTCCGGGATTAGCTGCCGTGGGTAACGTACTTTGCCTGGAAGACCCCATTCCCCGATGGAAGTTAAATGAGTACGCTCAACTAAGAAACTTCAGTGCTGTTCCTATTGTCCTTCATGTTTCCTTACCTTATATTCTCCACGGTCAAAGAGTAAAAGATGTAATACAAGCCATTCATACAGATGCTGTAGACGGCTTCAACTTCAATGCCGGATTGGCTAACTTCCAAAGGATGGACCACATAGCCGCTGCTGCCGAATTACCTTGTTGGCACGGGTCGGAGGTGGATTTAGGCATCTTGGAAGCAATGTATGTACATTCCTCAGCGGCCGCAGCATCCTGCATTTGGCCCGGTGATATTTTTGGGCGTATGGTAAGAGAACATGATCTGTTAAAGGAGCCCTTGCGCATCGAACCACCTTATGCTTATTTGCCTGTCGGGCATGGATTAGGAGTAGAGCCGGACCCCGATGCTATTGAACACTATAAAATTGATCAAATAGAATACAGTTGAATGAAAACAGAAAATCCATTTTCTTTAAATAGTGATCGCTGGTTGATCTGGGAAATGCTGGTGACTCGTGACATTAAAGCTTTTGTAAATGCGGATTGGGACATGGTGGCAGACGATTTTGTAGCGGAAGGGTTTATGGGAACAGATGCTTGCAAACAAGGTAATCCAGATGCTTGGAAGCTAAGCTATCCCGATCTAAACGCCTATCGCGAAGAGTGGTTGACACAAGCAAAATCCTATAAATCTACTGACTGGCAAGAAGATCCAGAGCATGCACTTTTCCGAGTGACTACCCTTAGGGATATTGAGATTCGCGGGGATAGCGCCCTAGTACACAAAAAGTTCTTTGGAAACCTAAGACCGTCCAATGAAAGTGACACATCCACTGAGTGGCAAACTTTATACCGTTGCCGTAAAGTAGCAGGTAGTTGGAAAATAGCGGGTTTTACGGGATACATGCCACATTGGCCCGGGCCTATTGCAAGCTCGGGAAGAGCCATACAGGTGCCGGCTGGTGCTCATCAGCATGTAACCGCCGGACCTTATTCTCCTGTTCTGGAGATTAATGCTAGATCATTAGTGGTAATATCAGGTCAAGCTGCAATAAATCTCGATGGTCAAATAATCGGAGCTACCATTGAGGAGCAGACGGCGCTTACTATGGATAACTGTCAGAACCAATTGAATCAAGCCGGATGTACCCTGGACGATGTGTTTAAAGTTAATGTGTTTTTGACTGATTTGGATGATTGGCCCCGATTCAATGAGGTGTACAAATCCTATTTTAAAAATCCATTACCGGTACGTACTGCTATAGGTTCCGGATTGCTAATGACACTGCAAGTAGAAATAGAAATGTGGGCCGCTAAATCATGATTTGGGATCAACTTACTTCGGAAGAACTTGGCCAATTGGATCGTAACATTCCAGTGATCTTGCCTATCGCCGCCACGGAACAACATGGAGGGCATTTGCCCCTAGCAACAGACAGATTGATAGGGGAACACTTTATGCGGAAACTAGATGACTTAATTCCCCAAAATGCGCTTATTCTTCCTACCGTAGCGGTGGGATGTTCCGATCATCACATGTCTTTTTCAGGAAGCTTAAGCTTAAATCATCAGGCGTTTACTATTCAGGTTAATGCGATGGTTGCTTCCGTATTACACCATGGGTTCAATAAAATAATACTGTTCAACAGTCATGGCGGTAATCAAGCGGTAGGCCAAACCATAGTCGAAGACTTAGGGTATAAAAACCCTGACAGACAGTTTGTTCTAGCGACATGGTGGCAATTGAATCTTGTAGAATTACAAAAGGTGACTACTACAAGTTTTGGGGGTACCGGACATGCGGGAGAATTTGAAACCTCCTTGATGATGGTTATTGCCCCAGAGTTAGTACGTGTATCTCAAATAAGAAAAGGCCAAAATCAGGAAACATTCGATTGGGCTCAAGGAGATATGTTGCAAGGGCCTGCGGCATCGTATTATAGAACTATGAAAGAGATGACTCCCAATGGAGTCTTTGGTGACCCCACGGCGGCGACAGAAACTAAAGGGCACCGAATTACAGAAATAGTAGTATCAGCCTTGAAAAATGTGGTTAGCGATTTACGCACCACGCCTGTTAATTGATGTCAAATTTCGATTGGTTTGTAGATGGATCCATTGTATTACTGTATTTGGTAGGTTCTATTACTGCGGGTCTATATGTGAGGAAGTATGTGAAAAAGCTAGACGACTTCTTAGTGGCCGGTCGCAATGTGGATTTGTATTTGGGTATTGCTAGTTTGTCTGCTACAGAATTCGGAATAGCCACCTGCATGGCCAACGCAGAATTAGGCTATAAGTACGGATTTTCCGGAATCACACCGGGTATTGCACTGGCCGTGGCCATGTTTGTCGTGGGTTACACAGGGTTTTGTATTAAACCGTTACGCCAACAACAAGTGATTACACTTCCGGAACTTTTCGAGACTAAATTTGGCGCCCAGGTACGATGGGCTAGTGGTGTGGTGATCATCCTGGGTGGTTTACTCAATATGGGCGTATTTCTGAGACAAGCGGGAGACTTTCTCACATTGGTGATAGGTATTGATACCGGTTACTTGGAGCTCACCATGACGATCATCTTGGTCGGGATAGCTGTCTATACCATCCTGGGAGGGATGATGTCTGTGTTAATTACAGACTACATACAATTCGTAGTAATGAGCTTAGGATTGCTCGCCGTGACCGCTCTGCTAATAGTTTCTTTTGGTTGGGAATCAATTGTAGGGAATGCAGAAGCCACATTGGGCGCAGGTGCTTTCAATCCGTTTGCAAATAGCAATTATGGATTTGATCGTATCTTATTGGATATTTTAGTGGCTTTTGCTGCGGTATTGACCTGGCAGACCATGATCTCGCGGGTGTTGTCGGCAAAAGATGCCAAAACAGGCCAAAAAATCTACCAGGGTACCAGTCCCTTTTTCTTAGTGAGATTTACCGTTCCTGCCATTATGGGCATGGCCGCGTTATACTATTTTGGGGAGGACGCATTTGTGGGAAGCAGCACTTTGGCTATGCCGAGTATGTTGGCTTCAATATTACCTATAGGCTTACTGGGTATTGTGGTAGCTGCCATGTTAGCGGCAGATATGTCCACGAATTCTTCTTATATGATCGCTTGGAGCAGTGTAATCTACAATGATATCATGCGACCAATTCACCGTGGGACCTGGTCGCATAAAAAGGGGATCTTATGGAATCGTTTGTTAATAGGATGTATAGGAATCTTTCTTTTACTGTACGGATTGTGGTATCCTTTAAAAGGTGATTTGTGGGTATACATGCAAGTGACGGGTACTATTTATTTGGCCAGTATGAGTGTAATCCTCATTGCGGCATGTTATTGGAAAGCAGCAAACAATTGGGGCGCTATTGCTGCCATAGCTACAGGAAGTTTGCTCCCCGTTAGTTTTTTGATCATGCAGCATGCACCCGGTACTCAGGAAATGGCACTACAGTTAGGGCCATATAAACTTGGGGTGGCAACTT
>JAJCYK010000329.1 GCA_029262935.1 Cytophagales bacterium
CCATCCTGAATATCTTTTGCCGTCCCGTTGTACGAGCAGGTCTACGCCTTGAGACCTACTGGTTCCGGCCACAAATTGCTCTGAAGGCAGTACGTCAGTGGAAAAATACCTGCCAAGGGGTACAAAATCTACTAGGCCCTCTAAGCTTTTGTGATATCCTTCTATATCAATAGTCCAGGGCCCGTTTTTATAAAGAAACCCGCCTACCCAATGTTCAGATTCCTTCACCAAGATAGGGCTTGAGGCATCAGCTAAGAGCCAAAAATCCGGTAACCCGTTGTTAATATCACTATTTATGATGCGGTTAGTAATCTGATGGTATCGACCCCAAGCCCCCTTAAAGGTCAATTTTGGAGAGATCTTATACTGTAATCCCGCTCTAGGATCCCATAAACTGCCTTGCAATAGATCAAAATAGAGATGCCGTAAGCCAAAGCTTAAAGACAACTTATGGAAAGGCTTCCAGTAATGCTGCCAATAGGTGGACAATAACCCACCTTCTTGATTAATTTCATCACCATCGGGATTGGCATCGCTGGTAAGGATGGTGGATAATCCTTCTATCGAGCTACCGAATTGCATGGAGTAGTTGGGATGTGTTTGCCACTCCATATCAAAACCTAGCGTGGCAGAAGTCACGTCATTGAATATATTTTGCACTTGTACGACCTGTTGCGTATTTACTCCATCATCGTAAAAGAACTCGCTATTGTAAGCGGTCTGGTGGTCATAATCAGACCCCGAAATACGCACCTGCGAATACCATTTGTTATTCCACTGCCGGGCCCAGCGCAAACTGGTACCAACATTTCCCCACTCCGCAGTGTCGTTTATTAACACATTCACAAACTCTACTTGTTTCTCTGCGGCTAAGGTTAAATTATCTCTGCCTTGATAGAGGCTCAAGCTTATTACATCCCGGGTGGTGGGTCGAAAAGAAAGCTTAACATTATAGTCATAAAAGTAGAAAGTAGGTTCTAGCTCGCTGGTACTGAACAAACGCTTTTGAGGGCTGTTGTTTTCATCATTACGCACCGTTTCTACCAAATTCTTATACAATCGGCTCTGAATTACATCTGTAAATGCCCTACGAGCTGCTACTAATAACGACCACTTTTTACCGATAGGGGTTTCCAATGAGGCATTTAGGCTTATCAGGCTGGTATTTATGCCTACTCTTAAGCCTTGACTGTCGCCTGATTTTCCCGTTATATCCAAAACACTACTGGTACGCCCACCGTATCGGGCGTCGAATCCACTTTTATACAGTTGAATATCTTTTATTGCTTGATGATTAAATGCACTAAACACTCCAAAGAAGTGATCCAACTGAAAAACTGAGAAGCCATCAAACAAAATCAAATTTTGATCAGGTGTACTGCCACGCACTACCAAACCAGAGGAGGTTTCGTTGGTAGCACTAATTCCCGGCAACAATTGTAAGGACCGAAGAATGTCTACTTCTCCCATGGTTGGCAAGCCCGTTAATAAGCGCGGATTGAAAGTGACATGCCCGGCATCTTCTTTGACTTGCAAAGGCTCTAGATCAGTAGTCACTAGTAATTCAGGAAGCAATTCATCCTTACTTTGCAGCTTTAAAGTTGTTATGCTAATAGCTTGTTTTACAGTTAATAGCCTTGGATTAAATCCCAAATATGAAATCAGTATATGCGCGGTATCTGGTAGTCGTTGCAGAAAAAAATGACCGTCAACGTTAGTAGTAGTTCCCCGCTTTGCGCCCGGGATGTACAAGGTGGCAAAGGGCAAAGGCTCTCCACTTAAACTGTCGATGACCCGTCCTGACCAATCGAATATTTCAGGGCTTGTAGCTGAGTACACTTTGGGGCTTATAACTATTCCAGAGGGTTGGGCTAGGTAAGTAAAACCACGAGTCTCTAAGAGTTGGTGCAGTACTTTTGATAGTCTCGTGTTTTTGGCTTTTATGTCAACCCTGATCTCACTCAGAGCCGCTACATTATAGGCAAAAGAGATATCGTAGTTTTCACCAAGGTATTCCAGTATTTCTGCTAGTGATGTGTCTTTGAAGTTTATACTAACAGGAATATCTTCCTTATCTGATTGACAAATAAGGGGTGTGGTGCCGAGGAGCAAGATTAATAGCAGAGGTAGTATCCTCATTCAACTAGTACCGTATCCCCTTTCATCTGGTATGTCAAACCCATAGGATCCAAAACGGACTGCAATGCGGCGTCCTGATCTTTGCGGTTAAAAAATCCTGTATATATCATATTGTCAACTGATGTATCATAAATGATATGCAAATTTAGCTGCCTCTGTAACTCTGAAATCACCTCAGACATGGGAGCATCCTTAAAGTAAAACTCTCCTTGTTGCCAGCCCAAAATATGGTTTTCATCTAATGAGTTGTCCACCATGAGACTTTCTTCTGCCAAAGTAGTCACCATACCTGCGGTAAGTACCACTGGCGGTTGACCTGGAATGCTTACTTGTACTTTCCCGGTGGCGCAAGCTACCTCAAACTTGTCATTACGACTGTAGACATTAAAGGAAGTCCCTAACACTTTTACTTGCCCATAATCACTTTGAACGATAAATGAGGATCCGGATTTAACCTCAAAAAATGCCTCTCCTTGTAAGGTTACTAAACGCTCTTTTTTAAAGCCCTGAGACTGATAAGTTATTTTGGAATCTGCATTTAGTAAAATTGAAGAATGGTCCGGAAGCTCGTGGCTGAGGGTATTTCCCTGGGGGTTGTATATCTCCTGTGGTTTACTGCTATAAAAAAACCATACGCAAACTAGGATCAACAGGCTAGCAGCAACACCGGCAACCCATGGTTTTCTCCATATAGGAATAACCGGCACGGATTCTATAGGTCTTTCACTTAGTGCGTCTGTTGATTTGGCAGCCAACCTTGTTTGTAAAGACTGCCAAGCTTCGGCCTTACTAAGCTTTGGTTCGGGAATGGCCCATCCTTCAGCATGTTTTGCCAGCTGTTCCATGCGCTCCAGCTGTTCAGAGTTTCCAGAACTTTGTTTATACTGATCCCATTCAGTCTGAGAGAGATCCCCCTCCAGCCATTGCTTTAATTTCTCATCGATATGTCCACTAGATTCATTCATCATTATCCGGGCTACAATTAATATACAACCTCATAGCTATAATCGATACTGTAATTTCTCATTTAATAGATCCAACGCTTTTTTTACTCTTTTCTGAACCCCTTTCACACTTATATCCAAAGCATTTGCAATCTCTTGGTATTTCATTTTGTCCACCCGGTTCATTAAGAAGGTTACCCTGACCTTTTCAGGCAAGCTGTTAAGTGCTTCCTGTAAACGTCCATCAAACTCTTTAAGTTCTAGTTGATATTGTGGTGAATTACTAAGCTCTGGCCCACCTTTTAATGTATCTATCTGAAAGTTTAATACTACCTTTTGATGCTTGAAATGATTTAAGGCCAGATTGTTGGCAATCGTATATAAGTAACTTTTGACGGTGGCTGATTTTACCTCCGACAGCCGCTCCCACAACTTTATAAAAGTTTCTTGAGCCAGATCTTCCGCCAAATCCATATCACCAGTCTTATAGTAAATAAAATTCCTGATAGCAGGATAGTGCGTGTCGAAGGTAAGCTTAAAAGTGTTTTCGTCTAGCGACTCTGACAACGGTCTGGGCTTTGGTTAAAGCAAATTAAGAAGAATTACTAGAAAATTCATGATAGCAACGAGCAAGTCCACCAAAATGACCAGGATTAACTTTTTTTATTGAGCTGTTTTGGGGAACTTCAATACAAATGGTATTAAAAAACTTCCATAAAGAGGTAGCCCGCTGGTTTGAGACTAATCTTGGATCTCCGACTTTTATTCAGACCGAGGCTTGGCCGGTCATTAAAGAAGGTCAGCACACCTTGATATCCGCACCTACTGGATCTGGTAAAACCTTGGCGGCATTTTTGGGAGTTATAGATGATTTGACAAAAGCCAGCCTTGCTGGCACTTTGAAAGATCAAACCTATGTGGTTTATGTCTCTCCTCTCAAAGCTTTAAGTAATGACATTCACAAGAACCTGCAAGAGCCGCTACAAGGGATTCGGGCATTAATTGAGGAGTCAAATGAAGAAACCGTAGCTATCAGAGTGGCTTTACGCACGGGAGACACCACGACGTCTCAACGTACATCCATGTACAAGAAGCCGCCTCACATTCTAGTTACAACCCCGGAAAGCCTTTATTTATTATTAACTAGTATTAATGGACGTAAATTACTTGGTACCGTAAATACCCTGATTGTTGACGAAATACATGCCATTTTAGATAGCAAAAGAGGTTCCCATTTGTCACTTAGCATTGAAAGGCTCACGCGACTTTGTCCTCAACCCATTACTAGAGTGGGGCTGTCTGCTACCCAGAAACCCATTGAAACCGTGGCTCAATTCTTGACCGGGGGAGCGCCCTGCAAGATCATTGATGCAGGGCATCAAAGGGAAATGGATATTAAAATAGAAGTGACCAACTCTCCATTAGAAGCCGTGATGAGCAACGAAGTGTGGACGGAAATTTATCAAAGGTTGGTGGAGCTGATTGAAACACATGAAACCACGTTGATTTTTGTGAACACCCGGCGCCTGGCGGAAAGAATGGCACACAATCTCACTGGTTTGTTAACCTCCAGTACGATAACCGCTCATCATGGAAGCATGTCCAAGGAGCAGCGACTGGATGCCGAACAACAACTAAAAGCAGGTACACTGGGTGCATTGGTGGCCACGGCTTCTATGGAATTGGGTATTGATATTGGTACGGTAGATTTGGTTTGTCAAATTGGGTCACCACGTACTATTGCCAATTTCTTACAACGGGTGGGTCGTTCCGGACATAGTATTCAAGGAACACCCAAAGGGCGATTGTTCCCCCTGTCGCGGGATGAATTGGTTGAAGGTGCCGCACTTATGCAGGCCATATCCCAGGGAGAATTAGATACTTTAGAGATTCCGAATCAGCCACTTGACGTACTAGCTCAACAAATTGTAGCAGAAGTAGCCAATCAAGACTACGACCAGGATGATCTTTACCATTTGGTTCAAAAAGCTTATCCTTATCGAAACTTAAGCCGGGCGGACTTCGACGAAATAGTGGAAATGCTGGCTCAAGGGTTTGCTCTGAGACAAGGACGCCGCAGCGCTTACTTGTTCCAGGATGTCGTGAACAATCAAGTAACCGCCCGCAAAGGCGCCCGGCTTACCGCGCTGATATCTGGGGGAGCCATCCCGGATAACTTCGATGTGGATGTTATCATGGAGCCCTCGGGAACCTTCATAGGTACCCTAAATGAAGATTTTGCCTTAGAAAGTTTACCAGGTCATGTTTTTCAACTTGGCAACAACTCTTATCGGGTGTTGCGGTTGGAGACCGGAAAGATGAAAGTAGCAGACGCCCATGGACAGCCTCCTAATATTCCATTCTGGTTAGGTGAAGCTCCGGGACGTAGTTGGGAACTATCCCAGGCAGTTAGTCAATTCCGACAAGACCTTTCTGAAAGATTGCCAGAGGTGATCGAATGGTCCTCCTCAGAAGAAAAAGTTGCCCCTTGGAAGGCTTCCGCCCTGGAATGGCTTAATCAAGATTTAGGAATCTCAGAGTCAACGGGATTGCAAATAGTCGATTACTTAGGTGCAAGTCAGGCTGCTTTAGGGGTGATTCCTTCACATAAGAATATCGTGCTGGAGCGCTTTTTCGATGAAGCTGGTGACCAACATTTAGTAGTTCATGCCCCTTTTGGAAGTCGGATCAATCAAGCTTGGGGTTTAGCACTTCGAAAGAAGTTCTGCCGTCGGTTTAATTTTGAATTGCAAGCGGCAGCGAATGAAGATGCTATCATTCTTTCCTTGGGAGCTACCCATAGCTTTCCTCTGGAAGAGGTATATCAATATTTAAATCCTAAAACACTAAGACAAGTGCTGGTGCAAGCTTTGCTGGATGCCCCGATGTTTGAAATCCGTTGGCGTTGGAATGCCAGCATTGCCTTAGCTATTTTACGCAGAAGAGCTGGTAAAAGAGTACCTCCTCAACTGCAACGGATGCAATCGGAGGATCTGGTGGCTTTGATCTTTCCGGATCAACTTGCTTGTCTGGAAAACATTGCTGGAGAACGAGAGGTACCCGATCATCCTTTAGTAAGACAAACTATTGAGGACTGTTTGTTTGATGCTATGGATTTGGATCGACTAACCACCGTAATTACAGATATCAAAGAAGGTAAATTAGGACTTCATGCAGTAGACTTGAGGGAACCCAGCCCACTTGCTCATGAGATCATTAGCAGTAAACCGTATACCTTCATCGACGACACCCCTTTTGAAGAACGAAGAACCTTGGCCATAACTCAGCGTCGTTGGATAGACCCCGCAGAGGCCAAGGAGCTAGGAAAACTCGACCCGCTGGCCATTGAGCGTGTCCGTCAGGAAGCCTGGGTTCAAGCTGATACTTTACATGAACTGCATGATGGGCTCGTGTTATCCGGTTTTATTTTAAAAAGTGAAACGTTGCCTGAATGGCACCCTCTCATGGATCAATTGATTGGAGAAGGTAGAGCTTGTGAGCTGAAGTTAGGCAATCTTATCCTGTGGGTGGCTTTAGAACGCATTTGCCAGTTTAAAGCTATACATGGTGAGGCTATTCCATCTGGACTTCTGTTACCTGAAAAATTCCAATCCAACCCTACCCGGGAAGCCGCACTTATCGAACTGATCAGGGGT
>JAJCYK010000330.1 GCA_029262935.1 Cytophagales bacterium
TTCATGGGAGGAGAATCCTGGGGAGGTATCAGTTCAGGCTTACAATGCTTTGCCCTATTAAACCCAGGTCAGGATATAGGTGGCATTGAGGAGGTTATTACAAAATACGTAAAAAAATACCGACCTGATTCAAAGAATGTACATCACTATAAATTGCAACCTCTGGCTGATATTCATTTTGATTCCAAATATAGTGGCGGTGTGGATACGAAAGCGCTTTGGGTTTTCTCCTTCATCGGTTTCTTTTTGATCATAGTGGCGTGTATCAATTTCATTAATATATCCACGGCACAATCAATTTATCGCTCCAAGGAAGTGGGAGTACGTAAAGTGCTGGGAAGTTTGAAAAGCCAGTTGTTCTGGCAATTTCTTACCGAGACTTTCATTATTAGCATTTTGGCCTTGTTCCTAGGAGCAGTATTTTGTTTATCGATACTACCTCATTTTAATACCATTTTTGACTTGAACCTTTCATTTTATGATGTTATTGATTACAAGTTCGTCGGCTTTATTGGCGTGCTTTTGCTATGTGTCTCCTTTTTGGCCGGAACCTACCCGGGGGTTCTGGTGGCACGTATAGCCCCAATATTGGCCATAAAGAAAAAACTTACCGAAAATGATGCGGGCAGTCTTATACGTAAAGTATTGGTTATTACCCAATTTGTCATATCCATAGTACTTATTATAGGAACGATAGTCGTTGGTAAACAGATGAGATATGCCATAAATTCAGATTTGGGTTTTGACAAAAAGGCAATCGTAATGGTCAACCTGCCCAAAGATTTGGAGAAGGCCCGATTGGATGGGCTCAAGGATAGGATTGCTCGGTTTTCCGGTGTAGAAAAAATAAGCGCATGTTTTGCTTCTCCTGGAGCAGGTCACAATAATTGGGGAACCAACGTGGTCTATAACAATAATTCCGAAGATGAACTCTTCTTGATTTATGCGAAAATGGGAGATGAAGATTACGTAAATACATTTGATCTGCAGCTCCTAGCTGGCAGAAATTTTATTGTCAGGGATTCGGTGGACGAGGTGCTTGTCAATGAAACCTTTGCCAAAAAATTAAGTCTTCAATCCACTGAAGAACTTTTGGGTAAATCCATTGAGATCAATAATAGTCAACTTAAGGCGTCCATTGTTGGTGTTGTAGCGGACTTTCACGACCAAGACTTCCATGAAGAAATCAATCCCATTCTTATCGCACCATTGACAAGTACCTATAGCGAGTTGGCCATAAAAATCAATACTTCCGATACCAAATCAACGTTGGAACATATTGAAAATCAATGGATAGAAACTTTTCCTGAGTTCATCTTTGAATATGATTTCTTGGATGATCGCGTAGCTGAATTATATGAAACTGAGCAAAGGTTGTTAACATTGACCAAACTATTTTCTTTTTTAGGCATCTTCATTAGCTGTCTAGGTATATATGGGTTGATCTCATTTTTTGTGATTCAAAAAACTAAGGAAATTGGTATACGCAAAGTTTTAGGCGGTAGCGTGAAGGACATACTAATTTTACTTACCGAAGACTTTTTAAAACTGGTTCTGATTGCCGGAGCTATCGCTACGCCTGTGGCTTGGTACTTTATGGACGACTGGTTGCAAAACTATACCTATAAAACAGAACTAAGCTGGTGGATTTTTATTTTGGCCATTGGCGGATTGGTAATCATTACACTGATAACCGTCAGTTACCAAGCTATAAAGGCGGCTCTTTCCAATCCAGTAAGATGTTTGAGGACAGAGTGATTTCAAAATGACTTTTCATCAAACCTTACTTCTTAGTAATTTTGTTACCCCGTATGTAGAAGTTACTTTGAATTGTGGAATCTAATATTACCAATAGCCTCTCGTAAATCCTTGCTTGTGATCTCCTAGCTACGATTTCATGAAAAAATTCACCAGCTCCTCAAGTTCATTTAAAATATGGGAAATCGCTGCTTTTTTGAATACTTGGCTCATTTAAATGTGGAAATTAGAGAAGATGGGAATAGTAGCCAACTAGTTGCTTAGTTGTTTCTATGCTCCTTGGGTGTTTTCCCTCGGTGTTTTTTAAACTCTTGGTAAAATGACTTAAGCCGGTAAACTGGAAACGAGCCGTTATTTCAAGGTTATTTCCTTCTATGTCAGAAAGGTATTTTAAAGCCACTTCGCTTTTATATCTTTGTATTTAGTTCTTCCGATAGGGATAAGAGCCCCATTTCCTAGCTTGGCAATATATCTGCTCCCGGATTTTACGGTAATTTCCTTTACCTCAGACATCTTCACGAGGTATGATTTATGAATACGTTCAAAAGAATTTGACAAGAGCTGTTCCAGTTTTTCGAGTGACTTATCATGCAGTTCCTTTGTTCCGTCTGTTAGAAATAGTTCGGTATAGGAACCAGCTCCTTTTATATAAAGTAAATCCTCAATGGGTATTAGCTGTATCCTGCTTCTTTTTTTAATCGCTAAAAGTTTAAGTTCGTTTGTTCCTGTTTTTTCTTTTGTGATGGCCCGATTCAAGGCTTGCTCCAATCGATCTCTGTTAAAAGGTTTAGGGACAAAATCTAATACTCCGTATTCAAAAGCAGCAAGTGCCTGTTGTTTGTAGGCGG
>JAJCYK010000331.1 GCA_029262935.1 Cytophagales bacterium
TTCCGCCTACTACGTTATTTATGGTGATGGAACCGGTGTTAGATCCGCAAGTGGAGTGAGCAAGTGAGACATCCACTAAATCAGGGCCATTGGAAGGAACGATAATGGGTTCTAGATAAAGACAACCTATGTTGTCCCTGATAATTACATCATAATTGCCTAACGCTAGATTACTGAATAGCCCGGAGGCTTGAAAGTTAATTCCATCCAGGCTATAGGTGTATGGTGCATTGCCACCTAATACAGAGGTAATTTCCAGTGAACCATCATCTCGATCGCAATTTGACTCTTCAACTATGTAGGTTACCGTACTTGGCCCTCCACTGTTGGTAACCACAATGTTTTCGGACAAGGTACAACCGTTAGCGTCACGAGCAGTAATCATGTAATTACCAGCAGTCAGCCCACCAAAACTTAAGCCAGATTGAAATGGGCCCAAATCAATGGCGTACATGTTTGGTGCTGTTCCTCCGACTACGGAGTTGATGGTAATAATACCATCATTTACACCACAATTGGCCTGACTTACAGTTAGCGTAATATCTGAGGGGCCTACAATGTCATCCACTAAAACCTCCGTACTAAGGATACAGCCGTTGGCGTCTTTTATTAAAACGATATGAGGTCCTCCAAATAGATCGTTTAGGTTAGTAGATGTTTGAAAGCTTCCATTGTCCACGGCATATGTATATGGTGCCACACCACCTATTACCTGATTGATTACCAAACTACCATCATTGTTCCCACAAATGGCTTCAAAAGTAGTAATGGTGGCATTGTTCGGGCCCGGGTTATCGTTGATACCGGCAATCTCCATAAAAATACAGCCATTAGCATCTCGAACCGTTAAATTGTAAAAGCCCGCCGGTATATCTGCAAATGCTGAGGAAGATTGAAAGTTACTGCCATCTATAGAGTATTGAAAAGGGCTGGTACCCCCTATAACTTGGTCGATCGTTAACTGACCATTTCCGGATCCACAAGTAGCGTCCTGAGCGGTAAATACCAGGTCAATAGGCCCCAACACGTCCCCTACAGTAAGATCCATGGAAACAAAACAGCCTCGATCGTCCCTGGCCGTAACAGTATAATTCCCTCCCACCACACTAAAGGTGGTGCTGGTTTGAAACTGCACTCCATTTATTGAATACGTGTAGGGCGCAGTACCTCCACTAACACTATTAACTGTTATGGAACCATTGGCCAATCCACAACTGGCAGTGGTAGCAGTAGCGTTTATGGCACTAGGCGCCTCAGATGCAATAGCGTGATCTTGAGTAAACGTACAACCATTATTGTCTAAAATGTAAATGGTATAATTTCCTGAAGCTAACCCTGTGAAAGTACTGGTTGCCTGAAAAGTTGATCCATCTATAGAAAATTGATAGGGGCTGGTTCCTCCAACAATACTGCTTATGTTTAGTTGCCCGTCGTCATCAGCGCAACTGCTGGCTACAGAAGATATGGTAGCGCCAGTTGGTCCACCAGCGTCAGCTATTGAAATTGTTTCGCTAAATAGACATCCATTGACATCTCTAACCACCACCATGTACGTATTTGCTGCTAGACCGGTAAATGAGGCATTGGATTGAAAGGTAATACCATCCAAGGAGTACTCATAGGGCGTTTGACCCGCAGTAATACCATCAACGTTTATGGACCCATCCGGATTGCCACACGATGCATTATTAGTAGTTAACTGCATAGCAGAAGGACCGGGCGTATTGGTTAAAGTAATACCGGTTTTGGTTTTACACCCGTTAGCATCTTGGGCAACTAAAGTGTAGACCCCGGCAGGTAGATTTTGAAAAAGTTGACTGGTTTGATCTGTAATAACATCCAGGGAGAAACGATAAGGCGAGGTACCCCCCTCTACTTTAATTATGCCTATTACACCAGTGCTATCTCCGCAGGAATCATTGATGAGGTGGGTCTGTATAGAGGTTGGACCATTAAAATTTGTTACAGTGACTTTTGCAGTTTCGCTTATCGCAAGATCCGTATCAGTTACCGTCACTCCATAATCTCCTGCTGGTTTTGTTACTGAGGCCGTAGTTTCTCCAGAATCCCATAAATACGTGTAGTTGCCACTACCTCCAGTAGGAACTGCATCCAACGTAGTGGTGCCTCCATCACAAACATTAGTCAAACCATTAATTGCAACACTAAGGCTGACTATGGATCGAATCCCAATTTGATTGGTTGCCGTTCCCGGCATTCCTATGGTAACGGTATGGGGTCCAGCCCCAGTTACGGCAACTATATTTCCCAGTGTCTGGGTGGGACCACAATCCACTTGAAAAAAAGCAACACCTATGGGTGCGGGGCCCGAGGTAACTTGTACCTGAATACCAGTTGCAAGAGGGTCTAAAAACACCTCAAACTCAACGCTATTTATGGTGTTAGCTTGACCACAGCAGGGTCCGTCTCGAACGACATCGGGACTATTAAAAGTGCCATTGGGTTGACCTCTAAGGTCAACGTTAAAGAATGGAGTAGTATTGGTACAGTTCCCTGACTGCCCAAATATTGGGTTTGAGAGTAAAAAAGCACCTACAATCCATAATAATACCCGGCTATGGGTCTTGAGTCTCTGTTTATTATTCAATTTAGGGTAATTCAATTGATCCGTCGGTAGCAAATATGACGCAAATAGGGGGTGTAAACCACCTGACTTAAGTGCTATAAGCAGCCGCGTAATATTTGATTCTTTTTTTAGCAATTTTGACATGCAAACATAGGATAGTGTTTTTTGTCAAAAAAGTTCTCAAAATACGTTGAACCGCTGATTTAGGGGGTTGAATGGAAGAAAACTGGTAGTGATTTAACAAAAGAGATTTACCAAAATACGATCTTAGTTATGGTGGCAAAAATCATTATTATCATCAGCTTTTTAATCCACTTTTCCGCGTCGGGAGAGACATTGGAATAAAACCCCGCTAAGTACGCCCCAATGACTTGGCCAATTGATAGTAAAAGCGCAGGAATCCAGATAATTTGACCTTTTAAAATGAACAATAAAGTAGTAGGTATAGTATAAATAAGAATGAGCACTAGTTTTAAAAAATTCGATTTTCTTAGATCTGGTGAAACAAAACGGTACAACACGGCGATCATTAGCAAACCAATGCCAATTTGAATAAAACCGCCATAAAAGCCAACGATCAACATAAGTGAAACTATTAGCCAAGCAGGATAGGTTACATTTTTGGTTCCCCCTGAAAAAAAATGTTTTTTTAAGTCAAAAGCTAAATCCAGTCCTAATACACACATCACACTGGCAGCCACCAAATTCAATAGTGCCTCTGATGCTCCTGTAGCCATATAGGCTCCCAGCATGGCGCCAACTAAGGTAGGTAGTACATAGATTAGCTTTAGATCTTGGAAAGAGTGCTTTCCATATTTAAGGTAGGACGCAATTCCAGCAATATTCTGAAAGAATACACCGATGCGATTTGTGGTGTTTGCCAATGTAATGGGGATGCCTAAAAAAAGCATAGCACCAAATGTAAATAAGGTACCACTCCCAGCCAACGTATTTATGATTCCTGCAGCGAATCCTGCCAGCACCAATAGCGCCATTTCATACCATGTGAAATCAAATGCTTCCGGCATGGAACAATTTAATAAATTAGTATCATTTGATTTACAGGAAGAGATCAAAATTTGACCGCCCATTACACACCAATTGCAAGATGAAAGTCAGGTTTGGATTTGAGTGAAATTAACTCAAAATAGGATCAAATGATTTTGTTAAGCTCTAAAACATCAATCCGATCTTTTTGTATCTTACTATGTGCTCATAAATAGCTCAATACTTGTAGGAATAGCCTTAGTACTAGTCCCTTGCACTGTACCTGCACAGGAAGTGCCCTTTCAACGGGGGGTGAACCTCACTAACTGGTTTCAGGTTGCCAGCGCCAATCAAATTCAATTTACCAAGTATACTCGGGTAGATTTTGAAAATATCAAGAGCCTGGGCTGCGACGTCATTCGTTTGCCCATAAACTTACACGCCATGAGTCAAGGGGCGCCCGATTATACCCTCAGTCCTCTATTTTTCGAATTCCTGGATCAAGCTGTTTCCTGGGCAGAAGATCTGGAAATGCATTTAATTCTGGACAATCACACCTTTGACCCTATGGTAGGTACGGACCCCAACGTGGGAGAAATTCTTAAGGCGGTTTGGACTCAAATGGCGGCTCATTATCAAGGCAATTCGGAGTACATTTATTATGAAATACTCAACGAGCCTCACGATATATCGGATGAACTTTGGAACAGCATACAGCAAGATGTAGTGGCAGCCATAAGAGAAATAGACTCCAAGCATTTTATAATTGTAGGCCCGGCCAATTGGAATAGCTTTTACAATTTGGACAGCATGCTCGTTTATGAGGATGAAAAGTTGATTTACACGTTTCATTTTTATGAACCCTTTATTTTCACGCATCAAGGAGCTACATGGACGACACCATCGCTGGGGCCACTTAGTGGAGTGCCATTTCCTTATGATACCGGCACCATGCCTTTGTTGCCAAATGAACTGACCAACACTTGGATTGAATCTGCATTTAATAACTACCAAAATTCTGGTAATGTGAATAAGCTCAAAGAATTAGTGGACATCGCGGTCAATTTCAGAAACAGTAGAAATGTACCAGTTTATTGTGGCGAATTTGGAGTGTACCAACCTAACAGTGCCAACACCGACAGAGTGTATTGGTACCAAGAATTACGTCAGTATTTAGAAGAGAATAACATCCCTTGGACCCTTTGGGACTATCAAGGAGGGTTTGGATTATTTGACGCCAATAGTAATGAATTGTTCCAACATGACCTCAACATTAGTATGTTGGAGGCCTTGGCATTTGATATTCCGGAACAAACTGAATATCAAATGCCAGTAGATAGCAGCGGATTTCTGGTTTATTCGGATTACATAGGAAGGGGCCTAGAAGAAAACAGCAGTGATGAGGGTGACATAAATTACTATTCAAGCGAATTGCCAAACAATGATCGCTATTGTTTATCATGGGCTGGGGCAGAACAGTACAATACCGTGGGCTTTGACATTACTCCTAATAAAGATCTGGGATATTTGGTCGAGAACAACTACGCAGTGGATTTCATCATCCGTGGTAATGTGCCGGTCAAATTTGATATGTGTTTTATTGACACGGATACAGAAGATCCCCAGGACCATCCCTGGCGTATGCGAATTACCTTGGACGAAAGTGATTTTCCTTTTGACGGGAGATGGCATCATTTACATGTTCCCTTGCAGGACTTTACAGAGCAGGGTGCCTGGGAAGGGGAGTGGTTTCCACCTGAAGGTCGATTCGATTGGGCGGCTATCGATAGGTTCGAAATAGTAGCCGAGCATCAAGATTTTGGATCTGCTAAGTTGTGGTTTGACAACATATATATTACCAATCTCGATACTGCGGGAATACATGAATTTCAGGTTTTAGATGTAGTAACGTCCATCATAGAGCAGACGCCGGACGTTCAGTATACCATCTATCCAAACCCTGCTTCAAATCAGTTAATTGTTACGAGCAAGAATTTTAATCTTCAAGAAGCCCAGATCGCGGACCCTCTGGGTAGAGTTATACTTAACTCAGCATTTAGAGAGCAGGTAGTTTTAGATATATCTTCATTAAGTCCAGGGCTTTATCTAGTAAAGTTGCGTGATGAGCAAAACGCTACATATACTAGGAAGTTTTTGAAAAATTAACTCAGGTTGGAGGAAGTACCCCAAAAGTCAAAATAAAATTTTGTAATTTGAATAATCAGATAAGCCAGGAATGCCTTAAGGAATTTTGAACCTAAGATAATCCGACCCAAAAAATACCTATTATTTATCCTCCTTACTATGAAGAATTGCGTTGTTTTAATTTTAGTCAGCATGACGTTGATCATCGATACTATAGCCCAAAATAAGGTGGGAGTTTTTGATGAAAGCGTCGATGTGGGCCAGCCGAAAATTGCTGGGAGTACACAGTTTGATCCTCAAGATCAGTCCTACGTCATTAAAGCGGGAGGTTATAACATATGGTTTGAACGGGACGAATTTCAATATGCTCATAAGAAGATAACTGGCGATTTTATTATTACCGCTAACTTTTCCTTAATTGGAGAAGGGGTTGATCCTCACAGAAAAATAGGGTTGATGTTACGGGAGTCGTTAGAAGATAACGCCGCCCATATTACGGGTACACTTCATGGTGATGGCCTTACGGCTTTGCAATGGCGAAGCTTACGGGGCGCATTTATGAGAGACCCGCAAGATGAAACATTTGCACCCAAAGCACATTATCAGGTCTTGCAATTAGAGCGTAAAGGAAAAACCATAATAATGAGGGCAGCACATTTTGGTGAGCCACTGCAAGTCATAGGCAAAAAGAAAATGGAAGATCTTCCTGATGAAATCTATGCCGGAATCTTTCTTTGCTCACATAACCCTGAAGTATTAGAGCAGGGAAAAGTCTGGAACTTGCGTATTAACAAGACTGTTCCAGATGACTATAACCCCTACGACCAAGGTTGGCTAGCTTCAAGACTGGAGTTACTAAACGTGTTGGATGGTAAAAGAAAGGTTGTTCTTACTTCCGATACCAGGTTTGAGGCTCCTAATTGGATGCCTGATGGTAAGCATTTGTTGTTTAATCAGGATGGACGAATTTACAAAGTATCTACTTCGGGTGAAAACAAAACCTTGCTAAACACCGGTATTGCAGATCGCAATAACAATGACCACGGCATTTCATTTAATGGTAAGTTGTTGGCGATTAGTCATCACCGTGACGGCCTTAAGGGAGGTGGTTCCAGTGTATACGTACTACCAATTAGCGGAGGGGAGCCCAGGCTAATTACAGAATTAACCCCTTCATATTGGCATGGGTGGGCTCCCAATAACAGGGATGTGGTATATGTAGCTCAAAGGGAAGGTAGCCACTACGACATTTACAAAAAATCCATAAAAGGGGGAGAGGAAATAAAACTTACTAACTACCAGGGATCACATGCAGATGGTCCGGAATATTCTCCGGATGGCAAGTATATTTATTATAATGCTAGCCCTACAGGAACGATGCAGATATGGCGAATGAAACCTGATGGTACGAACAAAGAGCAAGTCACTTTTGATGAGTACAACGATTGGTTTCCTCATATCTCCCCCGATGGCAAATGGATGGTCATTATTTCATTTCCTACGCATATTAATCCCACATCTCATCCCTCTTTTAAGCGGGTTATGTTAAGGTTAATGCCAACTTCTGGAGGGCCTCCGAAGACCATAGCCTTTTTGTATGGCGGTCAAGGTACCATTAACGTCCCGAGCTGGTCACCGGACAGTAAATCAATAGCTTTCGTTAGCTATAGTAAATAAGTAGGCAGTCACAAATACCTGGATTTAAACACATACAGAATATGGCACATTCCAATTCGCTAAAAGTACTTGTTAAAGTTTTGCAAGTAGCCCTATTCGCAGGCTTTGCCTGTACTGATGTGCCAGAATCAACGTCACCCCAATCGACCAATAACATGGCGGAGTCTATGAGGGGTGTACTAAAAAAACACAGCGTGACTACTTGGTATCCGTTGGTTTTGGATACCGTCTATGGAGGGTACCTTAGTGATTTTAGCTATAAATGGGAAATTGAGGGAGCTCAGAATAAAATGATCGTAAGCCAGGCACGTCATGTATGGACCTGTTCCAAGCTCGCTGAATTTTACGAAGAAGAACAACCCTATGATGCCATTGCTGCCCACGGCTTTGATTTTTTGAGAGATAAAATGTGGGACGCTGAATTTGGCGGGTTCTATGACTTAGTGGACCAACAAGGCGTTACCATAACGGATGACTCTGGCCGTATTATCAAAACCGCATATGGCAACGCTTTTGCCATATACGGCCTGTCCGCATTTTACAAGGCGTTTGACGATCCACAAGCCCTGGAATTGGCTAAAGAAGCGTTTCACTGGTTAGAAAAACATAGTTACGATTCCCTGAATGGAGGGTACTTTCAATTTTTAGCACAGAACGGAGTTCCTTTCAAAGAAGGAATGAATGGTACACCTCCGAAAGACCAAAACAGTTCCATTCACTTATTGGAAGCTTTTACCGAACTATACGATGTTTGGCCCCAGGAACATCTTAAAAACCGCTTAAACGAATTGTTTTTTCTCATTCGAGACACAGTCACAACACGTAAAGGGCATATGAATTTGTTTTTTCACCAGGACTGGACCCCTTATACCTATAAGGATTCATTGAAAAAAGCTCAAGCAGAAAATTTTAACCTAGACCACGTATCTTTTGGACATGACATTGAAACGGCCTATCTATTATTGGAAGCTTCCCATACTCTGGGAAATGATTCGGACCCCACGACCTTGGCTAAAGCTAAAGTCATGGTGGATCACACCTTGAATAATGGCTGGGATGGAAACGTCGGGGGTATTTATGACGGGGGTTATTATTTTGACAGTCTGAATTCCATTTCAATAATCAAAGAAGGAAAGGTATGGTGGGCTCAGTCCGAGGCGCTCAATACACTGTTAATCATGAGTCATTTGTACCCCGATGATGCGCAAAACTACGGAGATAAGTTCTCCATGCAATGGGATTATATTCAATCAAACCTCATAGATGAAGAATATGGTGGTTGGTATTGGGGTGGTTTGGACCAAGAACCGGAGTACAAAACCTTTCCTAAAGGTCAAATTTGGAAGGTCAATTATCATACCGTACGGTCTTTGATCAATTGTATCAATGGTCTGGAACGCCAGTAAATATTCCAATTTTATTTAATCGCCACAAAACATATTAGTGATGATCATCCCTAGAAGTATCGAATTCGAGAACATTACCAGGCTATGTGCTTTAACATTGATCCTAACCTTGACAAGTCAATGTATCACAGGACAACACTCGGATGCTCCTTTTGCGGTGAAAGGGCTGTGTATTGCCGCACCAGCGCCTCAAGAAATCGATAGGTTTATCCATTTTATGGAAAATGATTTCGTGGAGAACGGATTCAATACCCTGATTTTAAGGGTTGAGTACAACTATGAGTATCAATCTTATCCTCAAGTAAGAAGCGATAACCCTTTAACGAGGGATCAGGTCAAGAAACTGGTAAAAGCTGCACAAGATCATAAGATTGACTTAATTCCACAAGTGAATTTATTGGGTCATCAATCTTGGGCCTCTAAAGAAAGTAACCTGCTTCGAGAGTTTCCAGAGTTTGACGAAACCCCACATGTCGAATTGCCCGAGAAATACGAATGGCCCAATAAAGATGGATTGTACTGTAAGAGTTACTGTCCTTTACACCCTGACTTACATGGAGTGGTTTTTGCCCTGGTTGATGAGATCATGGAAGTATTTGAGGCCACTAGTTTTCATGCGGGCATGGATGAAGTGTTTTACATCGCAGATGACCAGTGTCCCAGATGTGCAGGGAAAGACAAGGCAAGGCTTTTTGCTGATGAAGTGACCAAAATCAATGATCATTTGAAGCAAAGGAATTGGAAATTGTGGATTTGGGGAGACCGACTATTGGATGGTGAAACCACCGGATTGGGCATGTGGGAAGCCAGTGATAACGAAACCTATGCTGCTGTGGACTGGATTCCTAAGGATGTGATCATCTGCGATTGGCATTATGAAAACTCCACACCAACAGCTGCTTATTTTGCTTTGAAGGGATTTAATGTAGTTACATGCCCCTGGAATAAACCCCAGATAACGGCTCAGCAGATCGATCTTATGAATACCTTTAAGAAAAATGCCAACAATAGCATAGAAAGCAGGTACCTGGGGATGGTTCAAACGGTATGGACTTCCGCCTCTTCTTTCCTGGATCTGTATTATGAGAAAGTGATTGATGAGAAGGCCAAGGGGCAAGTAGACAGCTTTAATATTCTAGGTGAACGATTTAATTAAGCAGATCAATGGCTGCCTATTAATTTATTGAACAGGAACAGGATGTATAAAGCAATGATCCAACGATATTCCTTTTTAGGCATTTTTTTGGCATTTACGATCATTGGTGGCAGTTGCCAGCAAGATCATACTAATGGAGCGCTTGAAACTGAGCATTCTTTATATCAAAAAGACAATCTGATAGCGTGGTGCGTAGTGCCATTCGATAAGGAAAAACGATCACCCGAAGCCAGAGCAAAGATGCTAGCAACCCTCGGCTTTACTAAATTTGCCTATGATTGGAGAGATGAGCACTTGCCGAACTTTCCCCAAGAAGTTGAGGCTTTGCGCGCCAATAAGGTGCAATTGGAAGCTGTTTGGTGGTGGATTGATGGACAAAGCGATAGTCTGTTGAATGAGAAGAATCAGCAACTATTGCATTACTTAGATTCCTTGAAATTGGACTGTGATATCTGGATGTCGTTTGATGATCGCTTTTTTCAAGATTTAAGCGATTCCGCAAAACTTATAAAAGCGGTAACCGCAATCACCACACTCCACCAAAAAGCTAGTTCAGTCAATGCCCGATTGCAGTTATACAATCATGGGGAGTGGTTTGGGGACCCCAGAAACCAACTAGCCATTATTGAGCAAACAGGTCTACATGATATTGGCCTAGTCTATAATTTTCATCATGCACATCAGCAATTGGAGGATTTTCCAGAACTTTTGCAAGCTATGCTACCCTACTTGAATACCGTGAATATCAACGGAATGAAACCTGAAGGACCTAAAATACTCACAGTAGGTCAAGGCAGCCATGAAAAAGAAATGCTACGCCACCTACTGGAGTCCGGGTATCAAGGAAATATTGGCATCATTGGCCATATAGAAAATGAGGATGTTGAACTGGTCCTAGCACGCAATCTTCAAGGGTTGAAAAAGATTGCCGGTGAGCTTTAAACTGTACATTAATTTTTAATCTTCGGTCGTTTTCTGCCCAATACTATTTGAAAGCCTTAAGGCTAGAGCTTCCAGATCGATACTTAAATTGTTCTTATTGGTTACTAGTACTTTTTCTCTAGAAACTATTGGTAAATTTTCGAACCCCAAGTAAGCACCTAAAACTGCGCCGGCTACCGCTCCTGATGTATCATTGTCTCGACCGTAATTGGTAATAAATTCCATGCATTCCTGAAACTTAAAATCAGTATACATCATCGCTGTTAATGCCACCAGCAAAATTTCCTGAGCATGAGCGGGAGCATCTTGATTCCGAAGGTCCAACAAGGTGAAGGCCTTTTGCAATTTACAGGTGGTCAATGAGTCGCTTCCTGCTACCACATCCGGGTGCTCCATGTGATCGCATTCC
>JAJCYK010000332.1 GCA_029262935.1 Cytophagales bacterium
TTAAAAGAACAGATAGAAAACAGCTCCCTTTTTACTTTCTTATGGGAGTCCTTAGTTCATTTTGATTCCACCAAAGAGAATGTGGAGAACTTTCATCTAATCTTCCTTAACAAATTAAGCCAGTTTCTAGGGTTTGGCGCACAGTCAGCTGAGGAGGTCTTGGAACAAATCAGGGTAATGCCAGGTGCTCCTCTATTAGACGCCAGGGAAGTTGATGTACTTGAACAAGTTGTGAGGGCCGACTACAATTCTTCAATTGTTATGGTTAACAATCAACGTCAAATTATCCTGCTAGCTTTGCTGTTCTTTTATCAATGGCATGTAGAACAATTTAATCCTATCAAATCGCTGACAGTACTAAACCAGGTCTTTGCTTAGATCTTTCTTGGTCAGGCGTCTGCAGGAGACAATGTAATCGTGCGTTCAACGGTGTTGTAAGGACCAGGAATGCTATTTCCAGCATCATCCAATAATTCTAATTTAATCGTGTTTTCCCCCATGGGTAGGCCTTCAATAAAGTAAGGAGCCCACTTGTCAATAGTGAATTCCTGGTCATTTATGGTAGCCTTAACCTTGTTGCCGTCTCGAGCCAGTTCGGTATTTACTAAATAGAAGTCCAACAAGACTCGCTCGGTGTCGGCACCCTTGTACGTTCCTTTAGGGCGACTGTAGAACATGTGCGGTGTGGTCAAATCAACCGGTTCAGAGATCGTTTCACCAACAGTAAATTGCCTTAGATTATACGCACCATAATGCTTTAGGCTTTCGTGGTAGGATCGGGAAATAAATGAAAGTGCTACATAATGTCCATCCGCTAACTCTTTTTCAAAATTGGGCTCATAATGTGCCGTGTACGGCTCATTATTAAGAATCAAATGGATGTGTTGGCCTTTGGCCGAGTTGGCACATAGTTTCACATCTGCGTCCAACGTTTGGGTACCCAACTCATAATTTTTTACATTATATTCAAAGTCCAATGACCCAGAGGCCAGCGACTCAGACTCCCCTGGAGTGATCAATTCCAAACCAGAGTCTGGGAACTCAGGAGAAGTTACTTCCGACAAAAAAAGTTTGATCTGTTCTGGCACTTGCTCCACAGCAACATCTTCAGTCTCAGATTGGGACTCTGGCGCCCCGCACGACCCTAACATTGACATCAGCAATAGGACGCTTAAAATAGTACTAGATCTCTTCATGTTTATATCACTTTATTTGGTGCTGATTAAAGATATTATAAATTTATAGAATTAATACTACTAACATCTTATGATCAGGAAACGTTCTTACTGTTTGGAATTTCTAAGCAGTAAAAATTTGGTTTTTTTAAGTTATGAAGCAAGCTAAGAAAATCCGCTATTATATCTTTCTCAAAGATGTTTTGACTCTTGCCCTTAGCGCTTTTGGAGGACCTCAGGCTCATTTGGCGATGATGTTTGACATGATGGTAAGTAAACGAGGTTACTTAACTGAGGAAGAGCTGATAGAACTTCATGCTTTGTGCCAAATCCTACCGGGACCTACCTCTACGCAGACTATTACCGCCCTAGGCTTTAAGGTTGGTGGACCAAATCTGGCCTATCTTACCCTTTTCATTTGGATGCTGCCCGCGGTTACTTTGATGATTACCGCGGCGATTGTTATCTCCAGCCTACAAGAACAATCAATTTCCATTGATTTTACTAAGTACATTCAACCAATGGCAGTAGGATTTGTTACTTACGCAGCGTACAAAATAAGTGTAAAGGTGGTACACACCCATACGGCCATGGGACTCATGATCATAGCTGCGGTAGTATCATACTTCGTTAAAAACCCTTTGATGTTTCCCTTAATTTTACTTTTTAGCGGTGCTGTTACAGCTTTGAATTTTAAAGCACACCCCAAACAAGAAGACAAAAAGATTAAAGTAGATTGGAGGAACTTCATTTTATGGGCCGCAGTCCTAACTTTTTTTGCCATTCTTGGAGGGATAACCAGGGATCGTGGGGTGTTACTTTTCGAGAATTTTTACCGTAACGGGAGCCTGATATTTGGAGGTGGCCAAGTATTAATACCACTGTTATATACGGAATTTGTGGAATTTAAGGATTTTTTAACTTCAGAAGAATTCTTGTCCGGATTTGGCATCGTACAGGCATTGCCCGGCCCGGTGTTCTCTTTTTCGGCCTATATTGGGGCACTTGCCATGAGAGATCAAGGGATACTTTGGCAAATCATTGGTGGGTTAATAGCCGCTGCCGGTATATTTTTACCTGGTACTTTTTTGATTTTCTTTGTGATTCGCTTTTGGGAACAACTGAAAAAATATCGGGTAGTAAAAGCTTCACTTGAGGGTATCAACGCAGCTAGCTCAGGACTGGTAATTGCCGCTGCTTTTCTCTTATTTCAACCTATTGAGGGAAATGCCAATGTCATTAACATCAGTGTTCTTGTAGGTACCTTTGCGGTACTCATGTTTACTCGTATTCCCGCGCCATTCATTATTTTAGGAGGACTGATTGCTGGCTTTATTTTTTAGAAGCTAATCTTACTCCCTTCAGGGTCCACCGACAAATAACCTTTTAACCCAAAAGCAATGGCTAAGTTTGGCGTATCATGTCCAAAAGGAAAACCAAAGCCCGTCGGTATCTTTTCATCTATATGACTGGCAATGACTCCTGCAGCATCCGTCCCAAACGATAGGTCTCCCTCTTTCATTTTCGTCAAATGACCTACAGCTAACCCTGCAAGGTTTTTCAATTTGCCAGCTCGCTTCAGTTGAATCATCATACGGTCAACTTGATAATGATATTCATCAACTTCTTCTAAGCACAAGATCTTTCCATCAGTATCTATTTCTGAAGGGGTACCAATACCATGTACAATTAAGGAAAGGTTACCTCCAGTCAGTATACCTTGGGCCTTACCCATATGATTTTGATGGTTAGGGTTCGCACTAAGATTATGACGCTTATTATTTGTTAGAAAGTCTCTTAGCGAATTCATATCTGCGCCGCGGTCGACCTTAAACAGTTGGGGCATCGTGCTATGAACACAAACAAACCCCAGGCTGTTGATATGATTAAGCAGGGCAGTTACATCGCTGAACCCGCAAATCCATTTTGGATGGGA
>JAJCYK010000333.1 GCA_029262935.1 Cytophagales bacterium
ATGCGGTATACAAAAAACGATAAGAATTTGTTTTATGCCACCACAGAGTTGCATGGAGAAAGCTATAACATTAGGTTAGACGACCCCACTTTTCCCCAGGAGGACAACTTACTGCTAAGGAAATCGGAAGTACGCTTTTTATTAAAATATGAAAGAGAGATTCACGATTGGTTGTGGTTTGGAATTGAAGGAGGGGTGCGGTCAAACATCGAGTTTAGTTTGAGAGACTCACCTAAACGTGATGCTGTGCGACTTATTGAAAATAGCTTTAACAGCGCCTTGGTTATCAACGCCAGTATTTTCATTGTGCCACCCAGAAAATTTCTGGAATAGTCTTTAGTACTGCATAAAGAAATCCAATATGTCCTGGTCTTCTACCATCTGTTGGTAATTTTGAAACCCTTCGGGTAAGGGAACCAAGCGCAGCTGATGGTTCTGCTGAAACTCATTTTCCAGATTCGAGTTTTGATCCTTAATTCTCTTTAAATCGGTGCTATCTGCCATTTTGAAATTCGCCCAGAAATCATGATCATAATTGATCAAGGGGTTCAGCATTTCACTATATAACACCGTTCTTTGAGCCGTGTTCATGAATTCAGGTTCTTGATTTGTAAAACGCCCACCAATGATTTCCATGCTATGCTCAAAATCGCCTTCGTTGGAGCTAAGTGTCTGTACAAAAGAGCTACGATTTAAATAGTATTGTCCATTAAAGAGTAGAAAGCTAATTGAAAAAATACTTTTTTTAGGAATTTGATTTTGCTTTTGTTTTAAGAATGGTTCGGCGCCACGATGTACTACATCCAATCCCAAAAGGGCTTGATCACCTTCTTTAATCAACATGCTGCCTTCATAATCAAATTCGTTTTGGTAAGGGGCTTTCGGTTTAAAAGCAATTTTCAATACTAATTGTTCATTGTATTGGGTGCTATCCTCTATGGTATATACAAACTTATCCAGGTTCCCTTTGCTTAAAGGCCCCTCGTGTAGGTAGTAATCTTTGGCTTTTAATATCTTCCCTATTCGCAGATATCCAGCAGTGGGGTAAGTATTTCGGCGAATGTGCTTCCATTGAGCCAAATCAAAAGTCAACACTTGATTTCGATGGTTTTTGTACCTGGAATTATACCCACTGACATAAAATATGCCTTGTGCCTCAGTAAACCCTCCGTATTTTTCACCCTTGGTAGAAGTTTCCCGGTACAACACATTCATTAGATAAGGCTTGGACCTTAAATACACCTTTCTTTTTTTGGAAGTTGAAGCAATCATTTCTTCCAGAGTTAGTGATCGCCCTCGAATAACCACCTCAGAAAGTACTGTTGGTTTAGGTACCAGGCTTATACTCAACTCTTGGCCCCAAGTAATTTCTGAGAATGAAACAGTGGCCTTATTGTAACCAATGGAGCTTATTTCTAAAGTATGTGTAGCGTTTGAGTCGTTTAAAAGCAAACTAAAATACCCATTTAAGTTCGCGCTTATTCCCAATTGTTGTTGGATTACGCCCACGGAAGCATAGGGAACCGGTTGCCCGTTTTCAGCATCAACAATGTATCCGTTGATTTCAAGTCTTTGCTGACCAGTTAGTGCCGAACAACACAGGCTTAACAAAACCACCTGATATAGTAAAACAGTTGTAGTATTAAATCTTATTGACATGACCTTACTAAGTTCTTCAATAACCTTATATTATCAAAATCTCTAAGCGTTAAGCGAGCGTATTTGTCTTTACCAGGTTTTTAAATTTCCCCCTCAGCACATATCTTCGCCTAATCATGAAAACAAAAAAACGCCTCTCCATGTGGTCCGGACCTCGAAATGTATCAACAGCCTTGATGTATTCCTTTGCACAAAGACCCGATACCTTTGTCCTAGACGAGCCTTTATATGGACATTATTTAAAAGTAACAGACGCAGACCATCCTGGTAAAGAGGAAGTTTTGGCTTCCATGGAACTGGACGGAGAACTAGTAGTAGAGCAATTTCTTTCCACCGACTTCGAAAAGCCTTTGTTATTTATAAAGAACATGGGGCATCATATGGAAAAGTTGAACTGGCAATTTTTGGAAAAACTGGATCATCTATTTCTAATACGCGATCCTCATGAAATGCTGCCATCCATGGTAAAGCAATATCCTTACCCTGAAATACGTGATACTGCCTTAAAAGCGCAATGGGAGTTGTATCAATACTTGGAGCAGCGTGGCCAATTACCAATAGTAATTGATTCCAAAGAATTGTTGCTGGATCCGGCTAAAATACTTAGCCAAGTATGCGAAGCGTATCAGGTACCTTATTTTGATGGAATGGTTAAATGGGAGCCTGGCGCCCGTCCCGAAGACGGAATATGGGCCAAGTATTGGTATCATAACGTCCACAAGTCTTCCGGTTTTGCCCGCTACCAACCCAAAAATGAAGTCGTGCGTGAAGATCTGTTACCACTCTTAGAGGAGTGTAAGTACTATTACCAAAAACTTTATCAATATGCCATCAAAGCTTAATTTTCAAAGAATTTAATAGTGTCGTCCACAGATTGTTCCGGAGCTTCTTCCATTGGTAAATGCCCTACGCCCGGATAGGTTATCAATTGATCCATAGGGAGCAACTCTTGAAACAAGTAAGCGTGGCTGATATCAATCCACTTTTTGTCCTCTTCTCCCCAAAGGATTAAGGTGGGCTGGTTAATTTTTGACAGTCGTTCGGTATTGGATTTGTATTTTGAATTTGCAATGGTATAAAATGCTAATGGATTGCCAGGATAATTATTGAGTTCATAGTACCGGGTTACTAAATCCCGATCCACTTTACTGCGGTCTCCAAAGGCTTGTTTCAAGAATTTACGTACCAGAAATTTAGGCGCTCCCTTCACGGCAATGTTTTTAAACAATGGTTTTTGAGCCATACGTATGGGCTTCGGGGGGTCATCTGGAGTGGTAAACCCAGCGGCATTCATTAAAACTAATTTCTGGACCCGGTCAGGATGAAGGTAGGTGTATTCCCAGGCAATCCATCCACCTAATGAGCTACCTACTAAGTAACATTGTGACACGTTTAGTTGCACCAACAAATTTTCCAACATGGATACATAGCTATCAATAGAATATTCATTCTTAACATTAGAACCAGTTAATCCGAATCCTGGCAAGTCAAAGCGTATCACACGATAATTCTGTTTCAATCTGCCCGTCCATTGGTCCCAAGTATGCAAGGAACTGGAAATACCATGTACCAATACTACCACCTCGCCCTCCCCTTCGTCACGATAATGAATTTGACTTCCCTCAAAGTTTAAGAATTCACTTTCTTCATTGGTGTATCGGTGCTTTAATACCTCTGATGTCAAATGTTTATTAGCAGAACAAGCCATAGTGGCACTTGCAATGATCACAATCAATACCCAATTACGCATAGTTGTTCAATATTTTAATGGGGTTTTGGGGCAATTTACTAAATGTAAGTGGGACCTGGTGCTAATGGACCACTCATAAAATAGTGATTTTAAGTGCGGTATAATTACCCACAATGTGGCAAATGGTCTCATTGACCTAAATATGGTCTTTTGGGATGAATTATACTTATTAAATAGAATCAGTAAATATAGCCCTCATTACTTGTACTATTATAAGGACGGCCGGTCTTGGCATAGTATTGCATTTATCTGTTTCGAACGAAAAAATTTAAATACATGGTTATGAAAAGATATGCTTTAATATTGCCCTTAGTATTTGCAGCTTTCGCTTGTAATCAGCCCAAGCTGCAAGAACAAATAGATCTGCTACAAGCTGAAAACGTAAAACTTCAAGAAAATACGTTAGAAAAAGACCAGTCCTTAGCTGAGTTCGTGGCATCCTTTGCCGACATTGAAAAGAACCTGGCTGAGATCAGAGAAAGAGAGTTAAATATTTCTTTAAACAACAGCGACGTCAATGCTTCTGAGGATGCACATAAACGTGCGGCAGAAGACATTAAAATGATCAATGAATTGATGAGTGAAAACAAACGGACCATCGAAGAGTTGAACACAAAAATTGCCGGATCTGCAGGTAAGAACAGTCAACTGCGAAAGGCTCTGGAAAAAGTTAAAAAAGATCTGACCGCGCAGATCGAAGAACGCGATGTACAAATCACTGAACTCAAAGCAGGCTTGGAATCAAAAGATTTTACCATCCAAGAGCTCAATGCCAATTTGGATACTTTGACCTTGGCTAATAATGATCAGCAAATTACTATTGGCGATCAAACGGACAAGTTGCAAACCGCTTATTATACAACCGGTACCTCCAAAGAGTTAGTGGCCAGTAACATTCTCGCTAAGGATGGTGGATTTCTTGGGCTTGGTAAAACTGAAAAATTGAAAGATGATTTCAATCCAGAAAACTTCAGTCGTATAGATATCACCAGTACTCAAACCATACCAATTAGTGGTAAAAAAGCGGAATTAGTAACAAATCACCCCTCTGATTCTTACATCCTCGAAGGGGATCAAGAAGAAAATCTGGAGCGATTAGTAATTCTAGACCCTGCTCGTTTCTGGAACTCCAGCAAGTATCTAGTGGTAGTACTAGATTAATATGTAGGTTTAATTTGCTTGCTATCAATAGTTTAGAGTCAGTTAATTAATTAACTGACTCTATTTTCTATTTTGCCAATCCACGTCAAAATTATGTTGTAAACCATCATTTTTGGGATTTTTCCGTTAAATTAAATAGGGCGTATGAGAGAGAAGAAAAATACCATCAAAGGCAAGATCATTGGAGGATTTATATTAGCCCTGATGGCTATGTTATTGACTGGTATTATCAGTTACAATAGCTACAAGGAACTACTTGTCTCCTTAGATGAACCCTCAAACCCTGAAGTAAAACTCAAAGAGCTTAGTCAAACATTAGCGGATATATCCGAAGCCGAAGCCAGCATGCGTGCGTATGCTTTGACCCGGGATGACGCTTTTTTAGATACCTACCGAGATTTTGCTTCATCAGCCCACTTGAAATTCGATTCGCTCAAATTAATCCAACCTATTGATCAGCATTTCAATGACCGGATTGATTCCATTTCAAGTTTATTGGATGAAAAGATAAAGGACCTTAACAGTTTTCTAAACTTAAAAAGAACCATTACTGAAGTAAATGTCTCCTTAAAAGCATTGGAGGAAATTACCAGCAACACCGACTCCATACCGGCACTACGCACCACTAAAACTACCACTACCACTACCACCACGCTAGAAAATATTCCCAGAAGTACCCCGGTGGAATCTGCGGCAGAGGTTGAGGAAAAAACAAAACGCCGTAAGCGACGCCGGGTACAAGAACTAGCCAAGCAGATCGCTAAGTTAGAAATGGAGCCCATGATCCAAACGGAAACCAAAATTATCACTGATACCAGCTTTATTCAACCCGATACGGTATTGGGCAACGTCAATCGCATGTTAGAAGAAATAATAACCGAGGAAAGCAGGTACCAGCGCATCTTAGCAAAAAAAGAATTGGATATCATTGAAGGGAATATTCTGATCATCGATCAAATTAGAACCTTGATTAATAATTTGGAAAAAGAAGAGTTGGCTCTTGGCATTTCACAAGCCAACCGGGCAAAAGTAATTGCCAGCCGTTCCACGCTTACCGTTAGTATCATTATCATTCTTTGTTTGATCACGGGCTTTTGGTTAGTCTATTTGATATTTAAAGACATCAGCTTCCGTAATTTTTATAATGAGCAATTGATTGGTGCGAAAAATCAAGCAGAGCAACTGGCTGAGTCCAAACAACAATTTTTAGCCAACATGAGTCATGAAATTCGTACTCCTTTAAATGCTATCATTGGATTTACGGAGCAGTTGGCAGATACCCCATTGCAGAAACCTCAGAAAAAGTATTTAGAAGCCGTACAGTCTTCCAGTCAGCATTTACTGGAAACCGTCAACGATATATTGGATTACTCCAAAATTGAAGCGGGGGAGTTAAAAATAGCTCAGGAGCCGTTCGAATTAACCAGTACCGTCAAAGAAGTGGTAGCGGCTTTGGATATTAAAGCCCAAGAAAAAGACCTGGATTTGATCTTAGAAATGCAGGAAGATCTTTCACTCTTTTTTCTGGGAGATGCTTTGAGGCTCAAACAGATTCTGTTTAATCTGGTAAGTAATGGCATTAAGTTTACGGATACCGGTTTTGTAAAAATCAACGTGCAGCACACCGTACCAGAAGAAAATCTCGTTAAGATTTCCGTACAGGACAGTGGCATAGGAATGCGACCAGAGATCATTGAAGAAATATTCAAAGACTTCAATCAAGCTGACCTTTCCGCTACCCGAAAGTATGAGGGTACTGGGTTGGGGTTGGCTATTTGCAAGAAGCTTGTAGAACTCCAAAGTGGTACAATTGAAGTGGACAGTGAGCCAGGTCATGGATCAAAATTCACCGTTACGTTAAGTTATCCCACAGCCAGTCCCGTCAAGCAAGATAGCCTCCTCATTAAAAAGAACCAACGATTTGAACCACACGCTCGAGTTCTGGTAGTGGATGATGACAGCTTTAATTTAGGACTGTTGGAAGTAATATTAAAGAAATGGGGTCTACAAGTTGATCTTTGCAATTCCGGTCAACAGGCCAAAGAGCAGATACACCTAAGATCCTACGACCTGGTGCTTACCGATATTCACATGCCAGAGGTAAGTGGTTTGGATTTGTGCGCCTATATCCGAAATCAACCGGATGAACCCCTTAAAAACATCCCTATCATTGCTTTGACTGCAAATGTAATGGAAAACGACTTAGAGCACTATCTGGCTTCTGGGATAAATGACAACCTGCTAAAACCCTATAGGGAAAAGGACCTTTTTGAAAAGTTAGAAGGCTATCTCAGTCTTAGCGAACCCCCTAACATTGAAAAACCTGAAAACGGTTTTAGCTTAGACGACTTTCGGAAATTTTCCGGAGATGATGAATCGGCCCTACTTTCCATTTTAGATTCCTTTCACAGTAACTTGTCGAAAAACATGGAAGAGTTGAGAATCCACAGTACTAGTCAAAATTGGCACTTGCTAGCAGAATTGGCCCATAAGATGATCAGTTCTTTTGGGCACCTTCATGCACAACAAGCCATCCAAACGTTAAGAGAAATGGAAGTAATCGCTAGAAAAGGCGAACATACTGACAAAGTACCGGAAATGGTGGATGAAGTAACTCTGTTGGCCTATCCCATCCAAGAACAACTTAGCGAAGAAATAATCAATCTTAGGCAATCAATTCTAAGCTAACCAACAATACCGTATTGTCTCATTTTATTGTAAAGCGTCTTGCGATCGATTTTTAAAAGTTGGGCCGCTTTCGATTTATTGTAACGGGTCTTCTCCAAGGCACCAACAATAATCTCCCTTTCTTGGGCTTCGGTTTGAGTTTTGAGGTCGTTGGAGTCCCTGGTCACTTGGTCTGAGGCGTTTCTAACAAATAGAATTTCAGCGGGGATATGCTCCTCCTCAATAGAAGTTCCAGTACATAGCAATACCGCGCGTTTAACCACATTCTTAAGCTCCCTGATATTCCCGGGCCACCCGTAATCATGAAACACCCCCAGTACTTCGGTATTAAACCCTTGTACCTTCCTACCCAGTTCCTCATTGCTACTTTGGAGAAAATAGTCTGCGAAGGTATCAATATCTTTTCCGCGTGCCCTCAGTGGGGGTACATCCATGGCAAATTCGTTCAACCTGTGATATAAGTCTTCTCTAAATCCTTTGCCTTTTACTTTATCTTTTAAATCCTCATTGGAGGCGGTAATAATCCGCACGTCAACTGGAACATCATCCCTGCCTCCTATTTTCTTAATTTTTCGCTCTTGAATGGCCCTCAACAATTTTATTTGTACCTCATAGCTTAAATTGCCGATCTCGTCCAAGAATAAAGTCCCGTGATTTGCTAGCTGAAACTGCCCCGCTTTATCGTTTATAGCCCCGGTAAAGGATCCCTTAATATGACCAAATAACTCACTGGCGGCCAGCTCATTGGAAAGTGCTCCGCAATCTAAAGCTACAAATGGTTGGTCTTTACGATCACTCATTTGATGGATCATACGGGCCACATACTCCTTGCCGGTGCCGCTCTCACCAGTGATCAGGACGGACATGGTAGTGGGAGCAACCAGTTTGATGTATTCTTCTAACTTTAGGGAATTAACGTTACTGCCTTTAATATAAGTAAATCCTGTTGGTTTGCTTTGGGTAGGATGGTGTCCATTGAGATCTTTGAGGGCGTTTTTGGCAATCAACAGGATCTCATCTGGGTTAATAGGTTTCGTTACATATTCAAAAGCCCCTAGTTTGATGGCTTGAACGGCGGTTTTTATGTCACCATAACCCGTCATCAACACCACCGGAGTATCTGGATTCCCTTGCTTCAATTCCTTTAACAAGTCAATGCCGTTTAAGTCTGGTAATCTTAAATCCGTTAGTACCAGTTGGTAAGACTCTTTCTTTACTGCAGATAAACATTCCTTTCCAGACAACGCACGATTGGTCTCAAAGCCGTTTTTATTAAGAAATGTGGACAGCATTAAACAAAATGCCGGATCGTCATCAACGATTAGGATTTTGGACATGACTTCTTTTTAGCGGGTTAGTTAAAAAAATAAAGAATCAAGCGCTTGCTTAAATTGAAACGTGCGGATTGCCTTTAAGTTTTAAATCTTTCAGCAAAAACTCGATTCCCAAGTATAAAAAAAAATCCCCACAAATGTGGGGATTTTTCCGTAAGCACCAACTTACTTAACTAACTTGCCAAAAGAAAAACAGCTTATTAGTATAACCCTCTGTTTATTAACCTTCTGTTTTCGGTTGCAAATTGCCTTGCGCATCAGCTACCAAGATCAAAGTCTCATCACCTTGTAGTAAATGCAATTCATAAGTAGTTTCAGCTGACCCGTCCACTTGATATACTTTACCAACGGTCCAGTCACTGTATTCACTTTCTTGGAACGCAGTTACCACAGCTTCTGGAAGCTCCTGGGCGCTGATTTCCTTTTTATTATCCTGGTCACTGACCACAACATTGTCTATCATCACAGTCGTAGGATCTTGTACATCCGCTGTGGCCATCATCAAAAAAAATACTAACAGTTTCATAGTGTCTAATTAATACGATAAAAAAAATAATCTTCTCTAAGCATATAGAAAAGAACGTACCAGAAATCACTCAGACATTTATACACCTGATTTTGTGCTAGTTATAAATAGTTGATTTAAGCGATGAAACTAATATATGGGTAGCGATTACCCATACTGTGGAAAGGGATGCTCACAATTATTGATAGTTGGCCAATATACCGCCCGTGAGGCGTAGCAGATCGGTATCGGTTTGGATCAGATCAAACTTAGATTGCAAATGACTAAGCGCTGCCTGTAAAAAGTTTACTTGGATATCACGGTAGTCAAATGAGTTAATCGTACCGTTTTTATAACGTTCCAAGGCCAACTCTAAATTCAAAGAAGCGGTAGCCAAGTTTTCATCAGAAATACCCAACAGTTTTACTCGTACCCGGTACCGATCGTAAGCAGATAACAGGTCATTGTGCAAAGTCAACTTAAGATCATCTGTTTCTAACAAACCTAAGGTCTCCTGGACCCTGGCATTCTTAATTTGTCTTTTGATCCGCCCCCCGTTGAAGAGCGTAAATCCCAAAGTAAAGTTTGCAAAGTAATTCGTGGTATTGGATTTGATGACTTCTTCAGGGCCACTATCAGCGCCAAAATTGGCTTCACTAAGGTCTTGCCAATTTTTGGTATAGGAATACCCTAAATTCAAGTCTAATGAAGGACTTCGTGCCGCACGGCTCTGTACATAGGCATTACGCAAAAGCTCCTGATTGACGAATTGATTGCGCAGGTTGCTGTTATTTTCCGTCATCCTAGCATAAAGATCTTCATAGCTATACAGTTGTGTCTCGCTATCCAGGCTGCCCGTTACTTCAAACCTTTTAGTCAAGTCCTCCGCTAGCAACAAGTTTAGGCTTCGTAAGGCATTTTGGAAATTAAGCTGTTGTAAGACATAATTTGAGGAGTCTGTCAGATACGCATTTTTATCCTGCAAAATATCAAAGGTCACGGCGCTACCAAGCTCTTTGCGTATTAGAATGTAATTATAGCGGTCTCGGGAAAGCGTCAATACTTGTGCTAATACATTGGTGCGCTCTTGCTCCAAAATTGCCGTATAATATGCCTCGACTATCGCCTGTACGGCATTTTCAATAACAATAGTGGCATTGCCATCACTTTGATCCTGGAGTAATTGTAAGCGCTCTTTATTAATTTTTACAGTAAACCCATCGAAGATCGTCCAGTTGGTATTTATTACGGGATTGAGGTCATTGGTGCGTAGCTTTCCTTGTAGAAACGATGCCGGATTATCAATATCCGTTATCGCATTGCTTTGATTGATATTGAAACTCACCACTGGGTACCTTCCTGCTTCACCCCAGGTGTTATTGTTTCGAGCAATTTCCTGGTTTTCTTGTTCAATTCTTATCCCAAAGTTGTTACTTAATCCCTTTTGGATAGCATCACTCAAAGTAAGTGCCTCCTGCCCAAGAGAAGACAGGGTTACCCCAAAAAGAGCCACCACCATTACATATTTGAATTTCATATTAATTAACCTTTACTCCTGCCTCGTTGTTGTTATTTGAAACTTCTGGTTCATCCTCAAACATGTGGTCTTTGCCCATATCAATGATGACACGCTCTACACTTTCTGGGGGCGGTTTTTTTCCTGTCCACAACCATTTTGCGGCTCTTCTTACGTCATTAAATATTACGATCATCACTGGGAAGAACAAGAGGATGATCAAGGTCCCAATTAGTACTCCATAAGCTATGGCTGCTGCCATAGGAATTAGAAACTGAGCTTGGAAGCTTTTCTCGATTAACAGAGGGAATAATCCCAAAACCGTAGTAATTGAAGTAAGTACTATCGGCCTAAAACGAGCTATACCAGCAGCATAAGCCGCTTCATGCAACGTTTGTCCCGATTTCATGTTCCTGTTAAATCGATCCAAAAACACCACCGCATCGTTTATTATTACTCCTGAGAGTGCCACTAAACCCCAAGCACTTAGCAAGGATATGGGAATGCCTTGAATCCCGTGCCCAACTACTGCACCTAACCAGGCCAAGGGGATCATTAACATCACCAATACAGCTTGGTAAAAGGATTTAAATGCCAGGATTATCAGGATGAAAATAACCAAGAAGGCGATACCAAAATAGGTACCTATCTCTGCCTGTGCCCTAGAACTTTCCCTCGATTGGCCGCCTAGATCAATGCGCACACCAGAATATTGAGCCAGCAAATTGGGAATGATTTCAGTATTCACTTTTTCCATAATGGGCGGTACTTCTCCATAGGGATCAACCAAATCAGCATCAACCGTAACGGCCTTGATCGTTCGATAATGTCTAATAGAGGATACGCCTCTCTCTAGTTTGTAACTGATCAATTCATTAACTGGATATTCCGTGTCATTAACATAATTCTTTACTTTCATCCTTTCCAATTGGCCAATGCTAACACGGCCTTTGCCAGGGTACCTTACCCAAACCTTAACCTCATCACTCCCTATTTGCAGACGCTGCACTTCTTCTCCAAAGAAACCTTGCCGTACTTGTTTGGTAATTTCGTTATGGGTGAGTCCTAAGAAATAAGCTTGTTGGTTAAGATCAATTTCCAATTCGCGCTTGCCTACCGCTACATCGTCCTTGATTTCCTTCAGTTCGGGAATTTTGCCTAACTCTGATTTAAGATATTCCTTAGCGGCATCCAGCTCTTCCAAGTCCTTACCCAACAAGCGGATCGCCACTGGTTTACCAAACCTCATAAATCCACCAATAGTTAATTTTTCCGCTTCCGGAATTTGTCCGATCTTTTGCCTTACCGCTTCCACTAGTTGGAAACCATTAATGGGGTCACCATCAAGTTCCCTATGAAACACTTGGACATTACCCGCGTGTCCTCCCACATCCGAACCATTGCTCGTATTTCCCAGACCTCCGAAAGTGTATTGTATAAACTCCTCCTCCTCGTCGTATTTCTCTTTAAGTTCCTCGTTGAGTTCCCAAATCTTTTCATCAAAGGTTTTTAGAAATGCCTCTGTTTTTATCTGGGGAGTACCGGATTTTAATACGAG
>JAJCYK010000334.1 GCA_029262935.1 Cytophagales bacterium
GGAGGAAGTACTAGTATCCGAGATGGATTTGACCATCAGAGGATTGTAGGAGCTACGGCTCGGGAAATGCTGTTGGCCGCTGCTGCCAAAAGATGGCAAGTTGACGTCAGTTCTCTGTATGCTGAAAAAGGATATGTTGTAAATAGCAGTAGTGCAGAAAAGGTTTCTTATGGGGAACTGGCAGCAGAGGCTGCTAAACAAAAGGCTCCTGAAAATCCACCATTAAAAGAACGTAAGGATTACAAGATCATTGGCAAGCCAGTAGCCCGGTTGGATGTTCCGGAAAAAGTGGACGGTACAGCCATATTCGGATTGGATGTGAGACCAAAAGGATTAAAATATGCGGTGATCAAACACCCTTCACAAGTGGGAGGAACCATCTTGGAGATTTCCAACCAAGCGGAAGTCGAAGCCATGCCGGGAGTAGTGGGAGTAGTGCAAATTGAAGAAGGGGTGGCGGTGGTTGGTAACACTACTTGGCACGCTCGTAAGGGTGCTGATGCTTTAAAAGTTGAAGAATCAAACATACAGCATGTTGATGCTATTGCTGAATTGAAAGCAGCTTTATTAGGAGAACCTTCTAAAGTGTGGGAAGATACTGGTGATATAAATAAGACATTGGAAGAATCTGATCAAGTAATTGAAGCTTCGTATGAAGTTCCTTATTTAGCACATGCTTGCATGGAGCCTTTAAATTGTACCGTGCTCGTTACAGGAGATCACGCAGAAGCCTGGACAGGAAATCAGAGCAGTACTTTTATTATGAATGGCGTTTCTGAAGGTGCAGGAATTGACAAAGAAAAGATTCGGTGTAATACCACTTACTTGGGCGGTGGCTTTGGTCGCAGGGGAGAAACGGACTTCGTATTAAAAGCGGCCAAAGTAGCAAAAAATTTCTCGGGTATTCCCATCATGTTGGTTTATACTCGAGAAGAGGACATGCAGAACGATTATTATCGACCTGCGGTAGTTGCCCATCTGCAAGCGGGGTTAGGAACGTCAGATATATCGGGTTGGAAGAAAAAAATTGGCGCACAAGGAGCCCTGGCTGGCCTGCTCGGTAGAAATGTACCATTAATGCCTATGAAGCCTCAAGACGACCCTTCTTCCACAGAAGGCATGCGGGAACTACCGTATAAGATGGCTTCAGCATACACGGATTTGACAACTAAGGAATTACCTATGAAGGTAGGCACTTGGCGAAGCGTTGGTCATTCCCAAAACGCCTTTTTTTCTGAGAGTTTCATGGATGAATGTGCCCATGCTTTGGGAAAAGACCCAGTTGCTTTAAGAAGAGAATCGTTGCAGGATTTACCCCGTTTCTCTGCGGTATTGAATAAAGTAGCAGAAATTAGTAATTGGAGTACTCCATTGGGACCGAACCGCCATCGTGGTATTGCATTACATGAATCTTTCGGTTCTATAGTGGGCGAGGTGGTAGAAATAGTTTTGGATGATAAGAACATTAAAGTTGAAAGGGTCTTTTGCGTTATTGATTGCGGCCGCATTGTCAACCCCGCTATAATTGAAAGCCAGATACAAAGTGGTATTGTATATGGCCTTACTGCTGCTTTGTATGGCGAAATAGAGATCAAGAAGGGTAAAATCGTACAAAGTAATTTCCCAAATTATAAGATGTTGAAAATGAGTACTATGCCGGAAGTAATTACCCATATAATGGATGTGGATGAATACCCGGGTGGAGTAGGAGAACCAGGAACTCCACCGGTAGCCCCAGCGTTGGTCAATGCAATTTTTGCAGGATCAGGTGAGCGCATTAGGTCGTTACCATTGAGTAGACATGGGTACCGTTTTGTTTAGCTCATCTAATAGGATGAGATGATTGCTAACAACCTATGGTTCTTTACCGGTGTTCAACGTTTGATTTGGAGACAGGGATAAGTTTTCAAGTAAGCCATTTATTCTATAACAGGTAAAGCATCTCCTTCTACCCAGGGGGCACCTGCAGTAGTAAGATCCCTTGATAGCGTTGCCATGTCTTGTTGTATAGTAGACAATTTTGCAGAAACCGTTTTCAATTGACTTTTAATCAAAGCCAGACCCTGCTTGTGATTGGACGTTGGCCCGTAAGTTGATCGGGTAATTCCTCGATTTATAGCAAACAGTCTTTCACCTATGGTAGGGTCAACCTTTTCACCAGGTTCTTGTTTGGACTTGCTTCCAGAGTATTGCATATCCAGATCATAAAGGGCTTCTTTTATCACATGTAAGCGCTGGTCCAGATCCAAAGGATCCGCAGTGGATTTATTTAAGGCTTGCTGCATTCCTTTTATTTTAGTCAAGGCGTTCTTCAAAGTCAATTGAAGAGCCGAGTTGGCTCGGAAGGTGGCTTCATAATCCCGATAAAAGGTTACGGCTGCATCAATATCTGCAGTGGCTAAAGCCCCTTTTCTTAAAGGAACCACCTCAAAAGATTGAGAAGACGAAAGTGCAGTAGTTACGCCATTAACTTGTTGTGACATACTTACCATGTAAGTGCCAGGAGCTGCTAATAATCCTTGTTGTGGTTCACTATTTGGCGCTGGTATACTTTCCAAGTCAATGGCATCCGGGGCGGGATAGCGTAAGTCCCAAGCTACTCTGTTCATGCCTTTCTTAGCCGGACCACTCAGTCTACGTACGATTTGCCCAGATTGATCCTTTACGGTGAACCAAATCTTAGGTTCCTCTTCTCTACGTTCTGCTTCCAAAGATGCCCATCCTGGAAAGGGTATGTTGGTGTTGCGCTTATGCAATTCTTTTTCTCTTTTTTGACGTTGAGCCTTAGATGTTTGTAATTCTTGACTTAGATAATAGGTAAAAGTGGCCCCAAAAGCTGGGTTGGGGGCTACATAATGAGAGGCTCCTTGAGACCCTTTCATGTTGTCAAAGCTTAATTGTGGACGAGGTACATACCACCAAGCCTTTCTTACAGGAAAAAGGGTTGCGGGCTCTGCTAGTTGTGCCGGTGTAACTTCTCTCAGGGCACTATAATCATCTAAAATGAAAAACCCTCTACCAAAGGAAGCTCCGACCAAATCATGCTCTCGTCTTTGGATGGATATATCACGGAAACTTATGGTGGGAACACCACCCTTGAGCATGGTCCAAGAAGTGCCGGCGTTTATGGAGAAATAGATGCCATATTCGGTCGCGGCAAACATGAGTTCAGGCTTAACGTGATCCTGAACAAGTCGCCAAATTAAGGTGCCGTTGGGTAGATTTCCACTTATGGATGTCCAGCTACGACCTCGGTCAATACTTTTTATAATATACGGACGAAAATCTCCGTATTTATGGTTGTCTAAGGCGGCATAAACGGTATTCGCATCATGTAAATCAGCTCGGACATCATTAACAAAAGCGGTCGCTGGTATTCCAGAAATACTTCCTAATTCTATTTTTCGCCAATTTTGACCACCATCTTCTGTTACTTGAATGATCCCATCATCGGTGCCCGCATACAGGAGACCTGCCTGTAAAGGAGATTCTGCCAAGGAAGTAATAGTATTATAATTAGACATTGCAGCTACATCCCATGGTGCGTCCCAACTTTGCAGCTTTCCCATTATTGGCAAAGCAAAACGATCTTGATTTCTAGTGAGGTCCCCAGAAATTGCCGTCCAATGGTCACCACGATCCTCTGACTCCCACACGCGGTAGGAAGCAAAATAGATATGGTTTGGGGCGTGAGGGCTAACCAGAATAGGGGCATCCCAATTGTAGCGTTCATGAGGGTCACCATCCGCTGGCTGCGGCTGGATATCTACCACTTCACCAGTTGTCAAATCAACCCTTGACAAGTTCCCTTGTTGACGCTCCGCATACATAATGTCAGGGTTGCCAGGTTCAGTGGCTGGCTGATGTCCGTCCCAATTGAGCACAATGCGCCAATCTGAGTTTTGTATCCCATGCACATTATCTGTACGCGATGGACCACCTTGGGTACTGTTGTCTTGAGTACCTCCGTAAATGTTGTAAAAAGGCTCACTATCATCCAGAGCTACTTTATAATATTGGGTAATGGGTAAATTTTCCATAAACCTCCAGTTGGCAGCTAGATCAAAGCTTTCATACAGACCGCCATCCGTGCCCACCAATAAGTAGTCCGGGTCGTCTTTACGAAATGCGATGGCATGATTATCTCCATGTTTGTGTTCCCGGTTCACTCTGGTAAAGGTTTTGCCACCATCTTCCGAGGTTTGCATCCAGGCGTCCATTAGGTACAGTCGGTCGTACTTATGAGGAGAGGCGTACAGCTCTTGATAGTAGTGTGGTCCGGTGGCTCCCGAAACGGCGTCCGATTGCTTAGTCCAACTGCTCCCTTTATCCATGGACTTAAAAACTCCTCCTTTTTTGCGATCCAATTCTATAGCTGCATAAATAACATCGGATTTTTGTGGAGATATGGCTAGTCCAATTTTTCCTAAATGTGACTTAGGTAACCCTTGGGATAACTTTTTCCAATTCTCACCTCCATCTTCACTACGATAGATTCCAGAACCCGGCCCACCGCCCATATAGGCTGCTACGGTACGATGTCTTTGCCATGTTGCTGCGTATAACCAGTTGGGGTTTCGAGGGTCTACCACGATGTCTGTGACACCTACCCATTGACTATCCCCTAAAGTTCTTTTCCACGATTGACCTCCATCTATGGATTTGTAAAATCCCCGTTCGCCTCCCGATTTCCAAAGAGGCCCTTGAGAGGCTACCATGATTATTTGTGAATTGTCTGGGTGTATGATAATTTTTGAAATATGCTCAGAGGTTTTCAACCCCATGTTTTTCCAGGTAGTACCACCATCTTCACTCCGATAGATTCCATCACCATACCCAACATGTCGACCACCAATGTTTTCGCCTGTCCCCACCCAAACAATGTGCGGATTACTAGGGTCGATGGTTACGCAACCAATGGAATAAGTTGGCTGCTGATCAAAAACCGGAGTCCAGGTGGTTCCTGCATTTACTGTTTTCCAAACCCCTCCAGAACCTACTGCCACATACCATATGTTGTCATCCTCGGGGTGAATGGCCACATCGGCTATACGTCCAGACATAAAAGCGGGACCAATGTTTCGCAGCTTCAATCCTATAAACGTGCTATCCGATAAAGCAGTAGTTGGAGCATTTATCGGGCGATTTTTACGTTGACTGTAACTAACAAAAGTTATCAGGGAAAGTAGTAGTAACAAAAAGTATGTTTGAAATTTCATAACTGTAGTGATTCGATGGTGCATTTGTTCCTAACCTGAACATTAACGGCTGTGTTTAAGATTTTTCCTGGGCGCTTCATTTGTACATAGTTCCTATAATTTCCCGCACGGTGGTGTACATGTATGTACGGGTCTTGGAAGTAATATTGTGCTCCTGAGCGGCCTATCAAGAGAAGCTGTATGCATGCTTTTAAAGTTTATGAGAATCTCAAAGTAATAATAACCAACCAGTATATCAATTAGCATCCTGATTTTAGTTGGACTATGGTCCATTGTTAAATTAGTTGATTCTAACTACCTTCATTTTGTCCCTATTTCGTGCTTATGATTTATAATTCTGATATTGAAACCATGCAATTGCCTGATTTAAGGAAGCTGCAAAACCAGCGGCTGCAAGCGTTGTTGATTCGTTTACAACAAACGGTACCTTTTTACAAAAATCAGTGGGACGCTGCTGGTATCGATATCGCTGAAATCAGTGGTGTTGAGGATCTGCATAAAGTACCATTCACTAAGAAAACGGATTTAAGGGATCACTATCCATATGGTCTGTTCGCTAAACCCATGGGTGATATACGTCGCATTCATGCTAGTAGCGGCACCACCGGCAAACCTACTGTAGTAGGGTACACACAAAACGATTTAAACCTTTTTGATGAAGTAGTAGCTCGATCCTTGTGTTGTGCGGGAGCTCAACCTGAAATGACCCTACACAATGCCTATGGATATGGGTTATTTACTGGTGGGCTTGGTATGCACGGGGGGGCCACAAAATTAGGAATGGCGGTCATCCCGGTGTCAGGAGGTATGACAGAAAGGCAACTTACAATTTTACAAGACTTCAAACCACAGGTCATTTGTTGTACGCCTTCTTATGCACTGACCTTAGGAGAGTGCTGCCGGGATCGAGGTATTGATCCACATGACTTAAGTGTTAAATACGCGGTGTTGGGCGCTGAGCCTTGGACTGAAGTAGTCCGTCAGCAAGTAGAAGAACATTTAAAGGTTGATGCTCCTAATATATACGGGCTGAGCGAAATTATAGGGCCTGGAGTCTCCCAGGAGGAGGTTACTGAGAAAGGCACAGGGAGCCATATTTGGGAAGATCATTTTTTTCCTGAAGTGGTACATAAGGACACCGGGGAGCCGCTGCCAAACGGGGAGGAGGGTGTATTGGTGTTTACCACGCTTACTAAGGAAGCCTTCCCTTTAATTCGCTATTGGACAAATGACATATGCAGTATTTACTATGATTCTGGCTCGAGGCGCAGTCACATTAAAATGAGTACGATCAAAGGAAGGGCAGACGAGATGCTTATCATAAGAGGAGTGAACCTATTCCATACGCAAGTGGAGGCTCTTTTTACAGAATTTGATGAAGTATCTGCTAATTACCAGCTGCTAGTAGATCGGGAAGGGAATATGGACAAAGTCACGGTATTAGTAGAACCTCAACCAAGCTTTCAGGATTTAAACGCTGCTCAATTGGCCACAAAATTAAGCTTAGTCATAAAAAGCACTATTGGCCTTTCCATGCAAGTAATTGTGAAAGATCCTGGGACCATACCTCGCAGTGAAGGAGGTAAACTGGCCCGGATAGTGGATCGTCGTTGATCATTTTATGAAAAAAATTGGTCTTATTCGTGGTATTGGCGGCGATCCACGTAAAAGCATTGATTGATTTTATTACCGCATAAAAAAAGCCTGGGTTTTCCAGGCTTTTTTTCTCTGAGAGTTGTTGTTAAGATTTAGGAAAGCCTTCATTGGCCATAACTTCCTTAATCTGTTTTAAGTGCCTGATACTATGTCCTGAGATAAAGAGAACCACTTGATAGCTGTCAAGCTTGCCAAATGGGAAATCAAAGTATCGATTTCTAAGGTCCTCTTCGGAAGTCTTTACAAATTTGATATTTTCAGCCCGTTTGGTGCTGAAAGCTTTAAGTGAGCCTTCATAAGATTCAAACTTATTTGTAGGTTCGAAAGGTTGCTGTGTTTTGACTCTAGTTGATCGATCTTCAATAAAGCCAACTATTTGTTCATCTGTCATTTTTACTTCCCCTCTCAATGATGAATCGGGTTCGTTTTGTAGAGACCCTTCCACAATACCGAAAAGAGCCGTTTCAGAAATAGCAATGTGCTCAATACACTCCGCAATTGACCAAGCTTCGTCACTGGCTTTAAAATTTAGCTGGGCTTCACTTAGCCCATGTACGGTTTTTTCTATATCAGCCAAGGACTCAGTCAAATGGTTGATAGCAGATTCTCGTTCGGCGTTGGTTAAAGTATTTTGAGCGCCTAAATTAAGCGCCATAAATAAGGTTATGGTACTTAGTAGAAATACGTATTTTCTCATAGTTAAAAAATTTAGTTTAAGAATTGACGGGTAGTCCTTGTTAATTAGGACAATTTTTGATTAAAAAATAAAATCGTCGTCACCACGAAATTTAAAGGTTTCATAGGATAGTTAGCAGCAATCTTGAATAAATATATATCACGAAAGCTGAGGGAAACTGACTTTTACAGCACCATAGCTTCCGAAAAAACCTCATCGTAAGTACCTAACTTATCTTTGAAGGAAGTTGGATTAATCGTTACAATTCTATTGGTGACGGTTTGTACGAAAGTATGATCATGTGAGGTTAATAACACCGCACCTGGGAAGTTCTGCAAAGCATTGTTAAATGCAGTAATAGACTCAAGATCCAAATGATTGGTAGGTTCATCCAAGATAAGTAAGTTGGGTCCTTGCAACATCATACGTGAAATCAAGCATCGCACCTTTTCTCCGCCCGATAGAACCGCACATTTTTTTAGACTTTCCTGTCCTGTAAAGAGCATTTTACCCAAAAATCCTCTAATGTACACTTCGTCTTTATCCCCTTCGGAATATTGCCGTAGCCAATCGATTAAATTATCATCGGATTCAAAATAATGTTCGTTTTCATTGGGTAAGTAAGCTGGAGTGATGGTCTGGCCAAACTGAAAACTACCTGAATCAGCGGTTTGCTCATTCATCAATATTTGAAATAAGGCCGTGGTAGCCTGACTGTCCTCACTTATGAAGGCAATCTTGTCCCCTTTATTTACAAACAGATCCAAATCGGTAAAAAGGGGAGCCCCATTTATTGATTTGTTTAGCTTTTTAATTTCTAGAATTTGATCTCCAGCTGGTCGGTTTTGCTTAAAAATAATTGCAGGATATTTTCTAGTGGACGCTTGAATGTCATCAATATTGATTTTTTCCAATAACTTTTTACGACTAGTAGCTTGCCGTGATTTAGCGGCGTTGGCACTAAATCTTGAAATGAACTCCTGCAACTCTTTCTTTTTCTCTTCCGCTTTTTTATTGGCTGAGCTTCGCTGTTGAAGGGCCAGTTGACTTGATTGGTACCAAAAGGTATAGTTTCCCGTAAAAATATTAATCTTTCCAAAGTCAATATCTGCTACATGGGTGCACACAGTATCTAGAAAATGCCTGTCATGACTTACTACTATGACTGTATTCTTGAACTCCAATAAAAAATTCTCCAACCAGGTCACCGTATGGATGTTAAGATCGTTGGTTGGCTCATCTAAGATCAAAACGTCTGGGTTCCCAAAGAGTGCTTGTGCAAGCAGTACACGTACCTTTTCCTGGCCACTTAATTCGTTCATTAATTTACTATGGTTGGACTCGGTAATTCCTAACCCACTTAATAAGGCGGCTGCATCAGATTCTGCATTCCACCCATCCATTTCTGCAAATTCTGCTTCCAAGTCAGAGACCCGGTTGCCGTCTTCTTCGCTAAAATCCGGTTTGGCATAAATGGCATCCTTCTCTTGCATAATGCTCCAAAGCTTTTCATGCCCCATCAGTACGGTATCCAAAACTTTGGACTCGTCGAATTCAAAATGATTTTGCTTGAGTACCGCCATTCTTTTTCCAGGCTCTAAATGAACGGAACCTGAATTAGGAGAAATTTCGCCAGATAGGATCTTTAAGAAGGTTGATTTTCCAGCTCCGTTGGCGCCAATAATACCATAACAATTACCAGAAGTGAATTTTATTTGTACATCGTCAAATAACA
>JAJCYK010000335.1 GCA_029262935.1 Cytophagales bacterium
GCATTGGCTGGCTTGGACGACTACAATTGGGAACACTAATGTATTAGCTTACCAATTGATATCCTATAAAAGTAGCGGCCAACCCCAGGACGACACTACCTATGGTGTATCCTAAAAAGTACCAGATAGCACCGCTTTGAAGCAGATTTAATCCGTCTAGGCTGAAGGTGGAAAAGGTAGTAAAACCCCCACAAAAACCTGTGATTAGGAGCAATTTTAAGGTATCATTTAAGATTCCTTCTTTAAATGAAAACCCTATTAACAGGCCTATTAGTAAGCAACCCACAACATTTACGGTAAAAGTACCCCAGGGAAATGCAGAGGGCCACCTCGAACCAACAATCAAATGCAGGCCATAACGTGCCACGCTACCCACAAATCCACCAATTCCTACGTATATAAGAGACTGCAACATTATGGGCAAAAATAGTATTTAATCCGTTTGCACCTTTTTTTTGGGACATTTCTTTTGAACATGGCTCAGCACCCGGGGATATTCGGTATGTTCTTGAGGGCTAATTTTAACAGTTGTTCCTAAAGTACTCTGAACCTGTAATTCTTGGTATTTGCCACCTTTAGTATCGATTACCGTAATTTTCCACCAGGCAATGTCGGAAGTTTTAAAGGCGGTATTTGATCGTAACAAGCGGGTAATCTTCCAATGTTCGCGCTCAAGCCGTAGGACTTGGTAGCTCCATAGGATCTTAATGGTTACTAATAATGCGATTGCGAATATCGTACCGGTGAGTATGTAGCGCCAAGTAGAGACATCACCTGAAGAGGGCAGGGTCAGGTAGCTCCAAAGCCCCAGTCCGTAAGCGATAAGCAAAAAAGCACTCAGGGAAAAAATGGTGCTAAATTTGGGTTTTGAAACAATCATCCCTGATTTATCTTTTTTTCTACAAACTGAATAATTTCTGGAAAAAAGGCATTGAATTCTTCATGAAAATCCTCGTAATGTTCACGTAGTTCATGACCTGCCTGTTCCATATGGGATTTAAACTTTGTCCTGCGGGAGATGCCCCCCAGCGCTTGCTCAATACCGGATACTTCCGCGTAGCTCAACAACCAATTACCACGGCTCATGTGTTTTAGAAGGAAAGCCACCTTTGGGGGAATTATGTCCCGATGGTCAGCTACTACCCGATACACCCCCTGGGCAAAGTCGTGCAAAGCATCGTTATGAAAATCTTGGAAATTTGCAGCTAGAAAATGATCGTAATACATGTCAACAATAACCCCGGCGTAGTGCCGGTACTTAGGCTGCAATCTTCGTTTACTTAACAGCACTTGTGGGTGATTGTCTGTGTAGTAATCGATTTCACGATGAATGATGATGCCCCTGCTAATCTCTTCTGGATATTGCTGATAGTCATTACCCTTAACGAAGTCAGCAATAAAGTTACCAACCATTAATTTAGGCTGCGAAAAGCTCAAATAAGCGTGTGCCAAAAAATTCATGAACCATCAAATTAAAGTAATCATAGGAATAATAGGGTCTTACTGCATAGTTTATTTCAAAAATTGATAACTTTTGGGGTAGCATTTAAATTCTTACCAGCAAAAGGAAATTCTATGTCTCTTAAACTAATACGCACGCTCTTACATTTAGCAAAATCCGACGGCACCATAAGTGGATCGGAGATGGCACTGATCCATAAGATTGCTGTAGTAAAAAAATTACCCATGTTCGAAGTGGATCAATTGACTAGTGGCCCCTTAGAGGTTGAAGGGGGACTGGACCAGTTATCTGATGATGAAAAATATGAGTATGTCTACACCATTATTCTATTGAGTAAAATGGATGGCCGATTGGATGAGAGGGAGCTCAAAGCCTGTACTCACTATGCCACCGCCATGGGTTACAATAAGGAAGTTATTCCCCGATTATTGGAACTAGTAAAAAGTGATCATGAGCTAAATGAAAACAAGGACGAGCTGAAAAATGAAATTCAAAGTTATCTGGGAACGTAACCTGGCTTAAAAACTGTCACTATGAAATATCTTCTCACTGTATTACTGGGACTTGCTTTACTGCCTGGCTATTCTCAAGATGCCAAATCAAGTATTGTACAGATATTGGAGCGCCAACAAGATTGCTGGAATAAAGGAGATCTCGATTGCTTTATGGTAGGTTATTGGGAATCGGATTCGTTGATGTTCATAGGGAAAGAAAAAGTCTATTATGGCTTTCAAAACACCTTAGACCGCTATCTAAAAACATACCCCGATCGCGACGCCATGGGACAACTCACATTTAAATTCAAGTCCATGAGCCCCTTGGGAACAGATGCTTTTTATGTTGTTGGTTCCTATCATTTAGCACGTACTGTAGGTGATTTGAGTGGCCATTTCACGTTGCTCTGGCGCAAAATAGACGGCTCTTGGGTAATAGTAGCGGATCACAGCAGCTGATGGATTTGTGGGGGCAGGCGCTGTGGGATTACCATCAAGGAGCCAGACAAGCACCCCTCTACTTACAAACATCCTATGGACCTTTAGAAGAGGTTCCCCTGGAAGAATTTTTCAAATACGATGAGCAATTTCCCGAACTTGAGAGGTTTGCCTTAGACCTTTGTCAGGGCAGCGTGTTAGACGTGGGAGCTGGCACCGGTGCCCATGCCCTGGCTTTACAAGAAAAAGGCCTGCAAGTTACTGCTTTGGAAGTATCAAAAGGAGCCTGTCGCGTGATGCAGGATCGGGGAGTGAAGACTGTGATCCAAAAAGATTTAA
>JAJCYK010000336.1 GCA_029262935.1 Cytophagales bacterium
TATATTTGTGATGTTAATGGGTTGTGCACCCTCCATAACGGTGAACAGCGATTTTAATAAGGATTTAAACTTTAACCAATTCCATACCTTTGCAATGTCGGATCTGGAGGAAAAGCATGATCCGGCCTTTCCGATGTTTGACAATGAACTGAATCGTCAGCGTATCAAAGCGGCTATTCAATCAGAAATGATGGCCAAAGGTTTCATCTTAGATGAAGCACATCCTCATGTTTTAGTCGATTATCATATTGTAATAAAGGACAAAACTACCATTGACAGTTATCATGCTCAGGAGCCAGGATTTTGGAATTCGTTTGAAGTAGAGGTATTCGACTATACAGAAGGTACGTTGGTGGTTCATTTAGTAGACCAAACGAACTTACAATTGATCTGGCAAGGCTCAGCAAGTAGTTTGATTCGTACTCAGGGAGGCAAACCGGAACAGCGGATTAATAAGGCTGTTAGTTTAATATTCGAAACTTATCCTGGCTTACCATGATCAGATTTAAAAATCACTGCAGGATATTCTTTATCTTGACCTACTTGTAGTGAATTTGAATCCAATGGACAATACGAACATCTTTGAAACGCTGTTTCAATCCGCCAGCGAAGGAATTATTGTAGTTGATCAAAGGGGTAGCATACGGATGGCTAATCCAGCCAGTCAGTCAATGTTTGGTTATCCCGTTTCATTAGAAGGAATGACTATAGAAGCCTTGTTACCGGAAAGTTTAGGGGCAAAACATCGCAAACACCGGGAAAAGTATCATAGGCACCCACAAAAGCGCTCTATGGGTGGCAATTTGCAATTGTTCGGAAAGAGAAAAGAAGGGACGACTTTTCCGGTAGAGGTCAGCTTAAGCCCAAGCGAAGTAAATGGAGAACCTGTGGTATTGGCATTTATTGTGGATATAACCGAACGAAAAAATAGGGAAAATATCATGCTTAGCATGGGTCGGGTTTTTGAAGATTCGTTCAACGAAATTTACATTTTCGAAGCGGATTCACTAAGGTTTCTCAGGGTCAATAAAGCGGCCTCCAGGCATCTTGGTTATGCTGAAGAGGAACTATTAACCATGACCCCAGTAGATATTAAACCACTGTTGCCGGTAGATGAGTTCAAATCACTGATAGCACCATTAAGAGAAGGGCTGCCAAAAATTCAATTCGAAACGGTGCATCGGAGAAAGGACGGTAGTACTTATCCAGTAGAAGTCCATTTACAGTTGACAGAACTTGAAGAAAAGATATCTTTTTTGGCGATTATCATGGATATCTCCGAACGCAAATTTGCTGAAGATCAACTACGTCAATATTCTCAAGATTTAGAACGCAGAGTGGAAGAACGTACTCAAGAATTGAGAGAAAGTCAAAAATTATATCACGCCATAGCTCGTAACTTTCCCGACGGAATGATCAATGTGTTTGATAAGGAGCTTAAATATGTATTTGTGGAAGGAAAAGAATTGTATACTTTGGGCGTCAACAGCGATACCCTAATAGGGACTAAGTACGTTGATCGTCTGGCCCCGGAAATTGCGGATGAGACGGCTTCAGCCCTAGAGGATGTATTTAAAGGCCAAGCCAAATCTATTGACATTAAATATAAACAAAACGATTATGTGTTGGACGCGGTACCTTTGGTTGATGACCACGGGGACATCCAGCAAATTTTGGTAATCGAGAAAAATGTCACAGAACAGAAAAGGGTTCAGGACAAAATGCAAAAGAATTTGGCTCAAGAACGTGAGTTAAATGAATTGAAGTCTCGATTTGTCTCTATGGCTTCGCATGAGTTCAGAACGCCATTAAGCACTATATTAACGTCGGCTAGTTTGTTGGAGAAATATCAACTAGCAGAGCAGCAGGAGAGACGAGAAAAACACATCAAAAGAATTAAATCCTCAGTACATAATCTGACGGGTATTTTGAATGACTTCCTTTCTTTAGACAAGTTGGAAACTGGGGCTATAGATTGTAAGCCCGTTTCATTCAATATTCAAGATTTCTTGCGTGATGTAATTGATCAAGTTAGCCCCACACTTCGCAAGGGACAGGAAATAGTTTTGTTACATTCAGGATCCGACGTGATAGAGTTGGATAAACATTTATTAAATAATGTGCTTATAAATTTGCTTTCCAATGCCAGTAAATATTCTGATGATGGTACGGATATTTTTCTGACCAGCAGGCTGAATCATTCGGTCTTAACACTTGAAGTTAAGGATCAGGGAATCGGTATTTCTACAGAAGATCAAAAGCATTTATTCGAGCGCTTTTTCCGAGCAAATGCGGTGATGAATATACAAGGCACCGGACTGGGGCTTAACATTGTGAAGAAATATGTGGAACTAATGGGAGGGGATATTAAATACACCTCCGAACTTGGTCAAGGTACTTCATTCGAAATAAAACTAGAACAAATTCCAATGTCATGACAAAGATATTATTAATAGAAGATAACCTGGAGATGCGTGAGAATACCGCTGAAATCTTAGAATTGGCAAATTATGAAGTAGAAGTTGCGGAGAACGGAAAGATTGGAGTAAAAAAGGCTCAGGAAACAGTTCCTGATTTAATTATCTGCGATATTATGATGCCCGAACTTGACGGATATGGTGTGTTATATATGTTAGCTAAAAACCCTCTAACGTCTTCTATACCATTCGTATTCTTAACTGCTAAGGCAGAAAAAAGCGACTATCGGAAGGGTATGAACATGGGTGCGGATGATTATTTGACGAAACCATTTGAGGAGATGGATTTATTGGAGGCCATCGAAATTCGCTTGAAGAAGAGCGAGCAATTTCAAAAAGATTTCAAATCAGATATCACCGGCATTGATCAGTTCATAGAGGAAGCCAGGGGCCTTGATGAAATGCGAAAATTGTCCAACGACCGTCAAAGCCGTAGCTATCGCAAGAAGGAAGCTTTGTTTTACGAAGGAGAATATCCCAATTTTTTGTTTTTCGTTAATCGGGGGAAGATCAAGTCTTACAAAATGAATGAGGACGGAAAGGAGTTGATCACGGGACTTTATAAAGAGGGCGATTTTGTAGGCTACCTGGCTCTATTGGAAAACATGTCTTATCCAGAATCAGCAGTAGTTTTAGAGGATGCCGAAGTTTATCTTATTCCCAGACAAGATTTTATAACCTTACTACACTCCAATCGAGATGTATCGGCCCGTTTTATTAAAATGCTTTCTCGCAATTTAGTTGAAAAGGAACAGGAGCTGTTGAACCTAGCTTACAATACGGTAAGGAAAAGAGTGGCAGACGCTTTGTTACACCTAAGACAACGATACCAACAAGAGCAAAAAGACCCTTTCAAAATGGCCATAAGTCGAGATGATCTGGCCAGTATGGTGGGTACGGCCAAAGAATCCGTGATCCGCACCCTTTCCGAATTTAAAAGCGATTCCTTAATAGAAATATCCGGCAGTGAAATAGCTATTGTTAATCCCGAGGCGCTAGAAAAGCTTCGCTACTAAATATGACATTTGTCATATAATAGATGATGAATGTCATGGGTCTCTTGTTTAGTATTTAATTAATTGGTGAATTAAAAGTTTTAATTCACCAAACCATAACGTGAAAAGAGTACTACTTGCTACTGATTTTTCAAACAACGCACACCGTGCTACCGACTATGCCTTATTGTTATTTAAAGACGAGGGGTTAGAGTTTCTTCTTCTGCACACGGTAGATTTGATTCGAAACATTCCAGAGATGCTTATCTCCGTAGAAGACATTTTACAAGAGCAATCTCAAAGAGCCCTACAAGCAACCATAGATAGGTTAAAGTTGCAGCACCAAGATGTACCGATGGAATATCTATCAACCTATGGATCACCGATATCCGTAGTGAAAAAGGTGATCCAACAAAAAGAAATAGATTTGGTAGTCATGGGAAGTAAAGGGATCTCTGCTCTTAATGAGGTATTCCTAGGAAGTACAGCTAGTAAATTTATTAACATCTTGACCAAACCGGTGTTGGTGGTACCCTCAGAATATGAGCTAAAGCCGCCTAAAAGAATTGTATTTGGTACAGATTTGACTCAAGTGGATCAGTTGGATACGTTAAACCCTATGATTCAACTAGCTAAAAAATATGAAGCCGAAATCGTTATTCTAAATGTTACTGGTTCCGAGAACGACAGTAAAGTGCGCAATGCCTTGTCAAACTTGGATTTTAATAAGCATTTCTCGAACGTCAACTACAGGTTTGATGTCAGTCACAGTCCTCTGGTATTGGAGGGTATACTTACCTATTTAAACGAATATACTGCAGACATGTTGGTATTATTGCCCAAGCAAAATCCAGTATTCGAAAAATTGCTAACCAACAGACTTAGCGATCAAATGGCATTGAGAACCACAGTACCCCTGCTGTTGGTTTAGGCTATTCCTTCTCAGCATACTCCATGATTAAAATCACATCCACTACTAACTAGAATCATATTTGTTTTAGAGCCATAGACCTAGCTTGAAGATATCAACTTCAACAAAAAATGAAACAACTAGGATTATTAATTGTCGGGGCCATGCTCATGTATTGTAGCCAATCATCCCCGGAATCTGCCGATAAAGAAACATCAGTTACACCGGCTCAGGAAAAGAGCCCCGTCAGTACCGACCCTTTGGAAAACAAGGGTATAGGCCCTATTACTAGTTTAAAGTTAGGCCCTATTGACCAAGCTCTCGTGGAAGAAGGTCAGGTGCTCTACCAAGAACTATGTACAGCTTGCCACAAGCCCAATGAGAAATTCATTGGACCTGCGCCAGCAGGTATTATGTCCAGAAGATCTCCAGAATGGGTCATGAACATGATCTTGAATCCCGATGAAATGTTAAGAAAGGATCCAATCGCTAAGCAGTTGTTGGTAGAATATAATATGGCTCCAATGGCCAATCAAGGGCTTACGGAGGATCAAGCGAGAAACATCTTAGAATACTTTAGAACTCTTGAATAAACATTCAAAACATTATGAAAAATATGATAAGTAATAACACATTTGTGCTTGCTGTAATTGCACTAATTAGTTTTTCTTGTACACCACAAGGGAATAATCCAGGAGTGCTAGAGGCAAGCAACGCGGCATCGAAAGTGTATGTAGCACCTGGAGAGATGGATGAATTCTATGCGTTCCTGTCCGGTGGGTTTAGTGGTCAGGTAAGCGTCTATGGTTTACCTTCTGGAAGATTACTTAAGGTGATACCAGTATTTTCTGTAGATGCAGAAAAGGGGTATGGCTTTAATGAAGAGACCAAACCTTTGCTAAACACTTCATTCGGCTTTATACCTTGGGATGATGCTCACCATCCGGAACTCTCTCAAACTGATGGAGTACCTGACGGCAGGTGGTTATTCATTAATGGGAATAACACGCCCCGCATCGCACGTTTGGATTTATCTACGTTCGAAACGGTGGAGATAATTGAAATTCCAAATAGTGGCGGAAACCACAGCTCCCCATTTATTACTGAAAACTCCGAATACATTGTAGCAGGCACTCGATTTAGTGTGCCATTTCCACAAAAAGATGTAGCCATAGACTCCTACAAAGAGAACTTCAAAGGCGCTTTAACCTATATTTCGGTCGCTCCCGAGAGTGGCGAAATGTCTTTGGCGTTCCAAATTCTTGTACCTGGTTTTGATTACGATTTGGCACACTCAGGCAAGGGAAAATCTCACGGATGGACCTTTTTTACTACGTATAATTCGGAACAAAGTAATACCTTGAAGGAGGTAAATGCTTCTCAAAACGACAAGGATTTTATCGCGGCTGTCAATTGGAAAAAGGCCGAAGAGTATTTAGCTCAAGGAAAAGCAAAAACGGTAGCATCCAGCTATACTCGGAACTTGTACAATGAACGAGCCCACTTAGCCACTTCAGAAACATTAGAAGAAGTACAGGTTTTGATTCCTTCAGAATGTCCAGGGTTAATATACTACATTCCTACTCCTAAGTCGCCACATGGTGTGGATGTCGATCCCACGGGCTCTTACATTGTAGGTAATGGTAAACTCTCTGCCGACTTAACAGTCCATTCTTTCGATAAAATGATAGCGGCTATCGAGAACGAATCCTTTGAAACAGAAATTGATGGGATACCTGTTTTGAATTTTGAAGATGTGGTTGCAGGTACCGTGGAAAGTGGCGGACTAGGACCATTGCATACTGAATTTGACGGCGAAGGTAATGCTTATACTACTTTCTTTATTTCATCGGAGGTGGTAAAATGGAAGTTGGAAACCTGGGAAGTGTTGGATCGCATACCTTGTTATTATTCAGTTGGTCATTTGATGATTCCAGGTGGCGATTCTAAAAAACCGTGGGGCAAATATTTGGTGGCTCTTAATAAAATTACCAAAGATCGCTATCTGCCTACGGGTCCTGAACTAAATCAATCGGCTCAACTTTACGATATCTCAGGGAATAAGATGGAACTGCTTTTGGACTTTCCAACAATAGGCGAGCCTCATTATGCCCAGGGTATTGCTGCTGATATCATTAAACCCCGCAGTAAGAAAATTTATAAGTTAGATGAAAATGAGCACCCTCATGCGATAAAAAAAGAGGACCAGGCCCGGGTAGAAAGAGAGGGAGATGTAGTAAGGATTTATATGACTTCCATCCGCAGTCACTTTGCTCCAGATAATATAGAAGGGATCAAGGTAGGGGATAAAGTGTATATCCATCTTACTAATGTAGAGCAAGATTGGGATACACCTCATGGCCTAAGCGTGATGGGAGCAAGGAATTCAGAAATACTTGTTATGCCTGGACAAACAGAGACGCTTTATTGGGAACCTCAACGCCCGGGTGTTTACCCGTTTTACTGTACTGATTTCTGTTCGGCATTGCATCAAGAAATGCAAGGATATATTCGGGTCTCGGATAGTGATAGTGATACCCCTTTGAAATGGTCATTGGGAGAATCTCCAGCATAATCTCCAAAAGTAACGAACGGGGACTAGCTTCTGGCTAGGCTTCGTTCGTTCTACTAACTCGTTCCCTGATGAAAGCTAAAATCTTAATGGCCGTGGCCTCTTTGTTATTGTTGGCCTTATTTGCAGCACCGCTCTGGCGCATAACACTGGAAGCTCCACAATACCCCGATGGGATTACCATGTACATTTGGGTTAATAAAATTACCGGTGATTCGGAATACACGTTGCAAAACATTAACATTCTGAATCATTATGTTGGTATGAAATACATTGAGCCCGATACCATTCCCGAGCTGGTTTACTTTCCTTACATAATTGGGTTGATGGCTTTTCTGGGATGCCTAATTTCTTTTACCAATTCTAAGTATTATCGGCTGATCTGGACTATGGCGTTGTTAACACTGGGTATACTTGGGATGTATGACTTTTATCTTTGGGAGTATGACTACGGCCATAATCTCTCCCCTTTAGCGCCTATTAAGGTACCCGGCATGGCTTATCAACCACCATTATTTGGTTCGGAAATGTTGCTGAACTTCAGGGCTTCATCATATCCGCATTGGGGTGGATTTTTTCTTTTTAGTTCTTTAATACTGGGTTTCGCTTCGTTCTGGGTGGCACATAAAGCAATGGCTCGAAAGCCAAAAGTTGCGATGGCTTTAACCGCGTTGCTGTTGTTATTTGGTACTGCTTGCAGTGATGGGCCTCAAGCAATTAACTATGGAGAGGAAAGCTGCCATTATTGCAAAATGACTATCGTTGATACTCGATTTGGTTCCGAGCTGATTACCACCAAAGGTAAAATATTCAAGTTTGATGCGGTCTCCTGTTTAGTGAATCATTTGCAGACCCTTGATGAGGCCGATGTTAAGTCGTCGTGGGTAACTGCATATGATGCACCCGAAGTACTGTTGGATGTAAACTCCTGTAATTACCTGATAAGCGAGGGCATCCGAAGCCCTATGGGAGCCCATCTTAGCGCTTTCGGTTCGGCAGAATCAGCACGGTCTTTTCAATCCATTCATGGAGGCGATCTGTTTGACTGGGCTGAAATACAAAACCATCTAAGTCCTCCCTTATCAAATGAATAAAGGATATTGTATAATAATAGCACTGCTTTTCATTACTCCGGTAATCAAGGCTAGTATTTTGGAAGTTGGCCCTAACCAAAGATTGCACAGCATAAAGGTTGCTCTGATGCAAGCAGATTCTGGAGATGTTATTCTGATTCATAAGGGCTTTTATCAGGAGGGGCAAATTATCGTAGATAAGCCCGTGACATTGCGAGGTATTGACTACCCGCAAATTGATGGAAACAATGAAAATGAGATCTTCACGATTACTGCAAATCGAGTAACTATTGAAGGGTTGCAAATTCAAAACGTAGGCACGAGTTATACGGAGGATCGTGCAGGTATAAAACTGGACCAGGTGAAAGGCTGCGTGATCCGTGACAACCGACTATTTAATTGTTTTTTTGGTATCTATTTGAAGCGATCTTCCAACTGCCATATTGCCAATAATCAAATAATTGGTGATGCTGTTAAGGAGATGTCCTCTGGTAATGCCATACACCTGTGGTATTGCAAGAACA
>JAJCYK010000337.1 GCA_029262935.1 Cytophagales bacterium
TGCCAACTATTGAATCTTTGTTAATATTTCCCGCTAAAATTTCCTTGGACAACTCATTTAGCAAAGCTCTCTGTAACACACGTTTTAAAGGACGAGCGCCAAACTGAGGGTCGTACCCTAATTCCGCTAAATAATCCAATACTTTATCCCCTGCCTCGAGCTTTATACCTGACTCCAACAACCTTGATTGGATTATTTTGAACTGAATTGACACGATTTTGCGCATATCTGCCCGAGTTAGGGGTTTAAACATAATCGTCTCATCAATACGATTCAGAAATTCTGGTCGCATCGATTGCTTTAGCAAATCAAAGACATTGGTCTTAACTTCTTCCAAAACGGCCTCCTCATTCTTTTCATTTATTCTTTCAAAGGATTCTTGGATTATATGCGATCCAATATTTGTTGTCATTATGATAATGGTATTCTTAAAATTGGCAACGCGACCTTTGTTATCGGTTAACCGTCCGTCATCGAGCACTTGAAGAAGAATATTGAACACATCTGGATGTGCCTTTTCTATTTCATCTAAAAGAATGACAGAATATGGTTTTCTCCTTACTGCTTCCGTCAACTGGCCTCCTTCATCATACCCCACATATCCTGGAGGCGCACCTATCAACCTGCTGACCGCATGACGTTCCTGGTATTCTGACATGTCGATTCGGATCATGGCATTTTCATCGTTAAAGAGAAAGTCTGCTAAAGACTTTGCCAGTTCTGTTTTACCCACTCCAGTGGTCCCTAAGAAAATAAAAGAACCGATAGGTCTTTTGGGATCCTGCAAACCAGCCCTGCTACGACGAACAGCATCGGACAACGCTTGAATCGCCTCATCTTGACCGGCTACACGCATGCGTAACTCTTCCTCAAGATGTAGCAGTTTATCTCGGTCTCCCTGCAGCATCTTGGAAACTGGAATTCCAGTCCACTTGGCTACCACTTCTGCAATATCTTCCGAGTCTACCTCCTCTTTTAGCAAGGACCCCGCAAGGTGCATGTTCCGCAGTTGATCCTGATGCTTAGATAATAATGCTTCACTGTCCTTAATTTTGCCGTATCGAATCTCCGCCACTGCACCATAATCTCCGCTGCGTTCGGCTTGCTCCGCCTCCAGGCGATAGCCTTCTATCTTTTCTTTTTCTTCCTGTACCGACTGGATAATGGCTTTCTCATTTTCCCATTGAGCCTTTAATTCATTGCGTTTATCCGTTAATTCTGCAATCTCCTTGGAGAGTTGTTCTTCTTTTTCCTGGTCCTTCTCCCTTTTGATAGCTTCTCTTTCGATTTCCAATTGCATCACCCGCCGTTGAAGCTCATCTAATTCTTCTGGTAAGGAGTCAATCTCAATCCTTAACTTAGAGGCTGCTTCATCCATTAAATCAATAGCTTTATCTGGTAGAAAACGCTCCGATATATAACGATGGGATAATTCCACGGCTTGAATAACCGCCGCGTCCTTAATGCGCACGCCATGATGAAGTTCGTACTTGTCTTTAATACCTCTTAAGATGCTAATGGCATCGGCCACGTTGGGTTCATCGACGATTATAGTCTGAAACCTACGTTCTAAGGCTTTATCTTTCTCAATGTATTTTTGGTACTCTTTTAAGGTGGTTGCCCCAATAGCATGAAGCTCACCTCGTGCCAATGCAGGCTTAAGTAGGTTAGCAGCATCCATGGCACTTTCACCTCCTGCTCCGGCACCTATTAAAGTATGGATCTCATCAATAAATAAAATGATCTCCCCGTTGGAGTCTGTTACTTCTTTTATTACAGATTTTAAGCGCTCTTCGAATTCACCTTTGTACTTGGCTCCAGCCACCAGTAGCCCCATGTCCAGGCTAATCAATGTTTTTGATTTCAGGTTTTCCGGAACATCGCCGTCCACGATGCGCTGTGCCATTCCTTCTACGATTGCGGTCTTTCCTACGCCGGGCTCGCCCAGTAACATAGGATTGTTTTTCGTTCTCCTGGAAAGGATTTGCAGCATTCTTCTTATCTCATCATCACGTCCAATAACCGGGTCGATTTTACCTTGGCGAGCCATCTGATTTAGATTCATGCTGTAACGCTCTAAGGACTGGTACTTTGCCTCCGCATTTTGATCCGTCACGTTACTTCCACCTCTCAGTTCCTGGATCGCCAAGATGAGTTGTTTTTTGGCAAACCCTAAGTCCTTCATAAGCTGAGACGTCGCGTCGTTGGACCCCAATAAACCCAAAAATATGTGTTCGATAGTTACGAACTCATCCTTAAATTCTGTTAGATATCCCGTGGCTTTGGTAAGGGCCGCATGTGCCCCATTTGAAAGGTACGGCTGTTGGCCAGTAACCTTGGGATAAGAAAGTATTAGTTCCTCTAACTTACTCTCCAATAAGTTTTGGTTGATATCAAGTTTTTTAATTATAAAAGAGCTGACGTTTTCGTCCGATTGCAGGACTGCTTTCAACAAGTGACCAGTTTCAACAGCTTGCTGTGCATTTCCTGCGGCAATTTCAGAGGCCTTTTGCAAGGCTTCTTGGGATTTTATGGTGTAGTTATTGAAATTCATTTCAACAGGCTTTTAATCTTACTTTAATACAATACTCCCCTATCAAATTGTAATCCATTCACTGATTTGGCTTTAAATTCTGCTATTTTGACATGATTCTTGCTCTTTGGATAAGAAATCGTGTCAAAATGACATGAATATCCAGCTTTTATAGTATCCTAGGTATTGTGTATCTTTCTACAAAATGTCTCATTATGGCCAATTCAAGAAGAAAATTTCTTAAAAACAGCTCTCTAGCTCTTGCGGTGGGAGCTGGTGGTGCCTGGGGGTGTAAGGGACCGGAAAAGGAAATCGTAGCAGCCCCTTATATAAACTACAACAAGACCTACCAATGGAAAATGACTACTACTTGGCCTCCAAATTTTCCAGTTACCGGTGAGGGATGTCAACACTTTGCCAGGTGGGTGGAAGAAATGTCTGGTGGGCGCATGAAAATCAAAGTCTATGGTGGCGGAGAATTAGTACCGTCTTTGGAAAGTTTTGAGGCGGTGAGTAATGGAGCAATTGAAATGGGTCATGGTGCCGCCTATTACTGGGCAGGAAAGGCTCCAGCCGCTCAGTTCTTTGCTGCTGTGCCATTTGGAATGAATTTTCAGCAAATCAATTCTTGGGTGGTGGCCGGTGGTGGTCGGGCTTTGTGGGAAGAGCTCTACGATCGGTTTGACCTTATGCCTATGATCTGTGGGAATACGGGTGTACAAATGGGCGGATGGTACAACAAAGAGATTAATGAAATCGGAGACTTAAAAGGATTAAAAATGCGTATGCCGGGCTTAGGCGGGAAAGTGCTAACGAAGGCCGGAGGTACTGCTATGTTGGTGGCCGGTGGGGAGATTTATACCAACCTGGAACGAGGAGTGATTGACGCTACTGAATGGATTGGACCCTATCATGATTACAAAATGGGGTTTCACAGGGTGGCTAAGTACTATTACTACCCCGGTTGGCATGAGCCAGGACCTGCCTTAGAATTAATAATTAATAAGACCAAGTTTCTGGAATTGCCCAGCGATTTACAAGTTATAATAAGAACGGCTGCCCATAGGTGCAACACTTGGATGGGTGCGGAATTTGATGCTAAGAACTTTATCTATTTAGAGAAGATTATCAATGAGGGTCAGGTAGAAATAAAACCTTTCCCGGATGAAGTTCTGGAAGGATTAAGGGGTTATACCGATGAGGTTATTGCGGAGGTGACTTCCAAAGATGCTGATAGTAGAAAGGTTTATGAAGCCTACAACACTTTTAGAAAAGGGTTAAACAAATGGTCGCGCATAAGTGAAAAAATGCACTATGAGAAGTTGATCAAGCCTTAATTTGCCATTTTTTCGGGCAACCAGGTTACCAGCTCTGGGAAAAGAATTACCAGGATTAAAAAAATCACCTGAATAATTACAAAGGGTATTATCCCCCGATAAAGATGTCCCGTGGTTACTTCTGGTGGTGCTACTCCTTTTAAGTAAAACAGCGAAAAGCCGAATGGAGGAGTGAGAAAGGAGGTTTGCAAATTCAAGGCTATTAATATACCTACCCAGATCAAATCGATGCCTAATGCTAAGAATAAGGGCGTGACTACAGGTACAATGATGAATATGATTTCTATGAAATCGATAAAAAATCCCGCTACGAAAACGGCAAGCATCACAATTAGCAAAAATGCTGTGGGACTTAAATTGGCGTTTTCAATAAGGCTTACTAGATAAAGATCCCCACCCAAACCCCGGAACACTAATGAGAATGCCGTAGCACCGATCAGAATAATAAACACCATACTGGTCAAATGGGTAGTCTCACGCATGACACTCTTCAAGATTTGCATATTAAACTTCCCTTGAATAATCGTAAGCAGGGTGGCGCCTGCCGCACCCACGGCAGCGGCCTCGGTGGGAGAAGCAATACCGGCAAATATTGACCCCAATACCGCCAGGATAAGCAAAAAGGGTAATAAAAATGCCTTAAACACTCTTAATCCCATTCCTTGCCCTCGAAATTTTTCTATTTCTTCTATTGGCATACTGGGTGCGGATTCTGGCTTAAAAAATCCTACTGCCAGGATGTAAAGCAAGTACAACACCACCAGGGCCGTCCCCGGTATTACCGCGGCCAAAAATAAATCCCCCACTGAAACACTAAGTACACTACCTAATAGGACCAGTACCACAGAGGGAGGTATAATTTGGCCCAAAGTTCCTGAGGTAGCAATGGTTCCAGTGGCCAACTCAGTACTGTAACCTCTTTTTAACATGGTTGGCAAACTAATTAAGCCCATGGTAATTACGGTTGCCCCTACTATTCCAGTAGAAGCTGCCAACATGGCGCCTACGACTACCACAGCTATGGCCAGCCCCCCTTTGAACTTTCCAAAAAGTAAGGCCATCGTTTCTAACAAACTTTCGGCTATTCCAGACTTTTCCAGCATCATGCCCATGAAAATAAATAAAGGCACCGCCAGTAAAACGTAGTTACTCATTGTGCCATAAATTCTTAAAGGCAGCAGATAAAAGAAATCTTGTCCGAATGTGAATAGACCAAAGATTATAGAAATTCCTCCTAGGGTGAATGCCACAGGATAGCCCGCTAACAAAAGCACAAATACTAAGGCAAACAGGACTAGCGCTAATACTTCAGTCACTACCGGGGAGTTTTATGGGAAGATCCCCCAGCACCAGAGCGCTGCGGCAGATCACGTTAATAGCTTGGAGGAGTACAAAGAAAAAACCTATGGGAATAGCTGCTTTTATTAAATACCGAGCAGGTAGTCCTCCCGCATCCGATGATGACTCCAAGAATTTATAAGAGTTTGAAAAGAAGTCCCAACCCGCCACTAATAGCACCCAGCAAAAAGGAAGCAGCAAAAACAAAGTCCCCAGTAAGTTGACCCAAGCCTTACCCTTTTTGGTAAAACGGGTGTACAAAACGTCAACGCGGACATGCTTTTCGTGTTTAATGGCAAAAGCTGCTCCAAAGAGAAAGATCAAAGCAAAAACATGCCATTCCAATTCATAAATGATTGCAGAGCTTTGGTTAAACAAATAGCGCATGACCACGTCGTAGCAGATAATGAGCACTAAAACTGCTGTTAACCAGGAAGTCATACGACCCACCCATTCCGTGATTCTATCTGAAATTACAATATAGTTACGCAGGAGTTTTACCAAGCCGATACACCAATGAATGAAAAGTAAATTAGTAAATTTTATTTACATAACAGGATTCAGCGCTTTGGGTATTCGTATCTTTGCATAGATGCCTGATACAGTTAACAAAATCGACATAAGAAAATGGTCTTTGGATCAGTTAAGGACATTTTTTATTGATCAAGGCGAACCTGCCTTCCGTGCAAATCAAGTTTTTCAATGGCTTTGGGAAAAATCAGCTCGTAATTTCTCTGAAATGAGCAACGTGTCTTTAAAGGACCGTGAATTACTTAACGAACACTTTGTGATTAGAGGAGTACAGGTTGATCAACAACAAGTGAGTAGGGATAAGACTATCAAATCTGCGTTCCGATTATATGATGAACATTTGGTAGAAGGTGTGTTAATTCCAACCTCCAAAAGAATGACCGCTTGTGTTTCTTCGCAAGTAGGATGCTCTCTCTCTTGTAAATTTTGCGCCACTGGTTATATGGATCGGAAAAGGAATTTGGACGCAGCAGAGATTTATGATCAAGTCGTTCATATCAGGAATCAAGCCGAAAAACATTATGGCATTCCATTGAGTAATATCGTTTTCATGGGTATGGGCGAACCTTTGCTTAATTATCAAAATGTAATAGATGCTATTGAGAAAATTACTAGTCCTCAAGGCTTGGGCATGGCGTCCAAACGGATAACGGTAAGTACTGCTGGTATTGCCAAAATGATTAAG
>JAJCYK010000338.1 GCA_029262935.1 Cytophagales bacterium
TATCCACTCCTTTACGATTTGATGAGATATAGCCATGATCCATTTCAGGATGCCAGGTAATACCGAAGTCGTCCTGAGGGCTATTTAACGGAAATCCCAAATTAACAGCCTCTACCATTTGATCCAGGTCAATTTGGAAAACATCTAACCCTCCAAGCCCTCCTCGCCCGTCGGAGGAAAAGTATAAAGATCCTTGCATAAAATGTGGGAAAAGTTCATTCCCTAGACTATTAACTTCTGGTCCCAGGTTAACGGGTTTACCCCAAGCGCCATTCTTTCGCTCACTTTTATAGATATCTGTTCCTCCATACCCTCCAGGCATATCAGAAGCAAAATATAGTACCGATTCACTCTGGTTTAATGTTGGATGGGCTACTGAATAGTCTCTATGATTAAGATTCAAAGATGCGGGCTCCTCCCAATGTCCATTTGGCTTCATTCTTGAGGTTAATAGTTGCAATCTCCGCGATTTGTCGGAATCCTTGGAAGAGGCATTTCGGGTAAAAATAACTTCGCTGCCTTCATTGTGAAATACTGCTGGCCCTTCGTGATATAGGGAATTGAGCTTGCTATTGAGGTATCGAGGAAAACCCGCCTTTCCGCGCTTTAATGGTGCGTAGTAAAGATCATAATAAGGATTCTCGTTCCAAGTTGCCACTTTTTTCATAAGCCCACCTGTGTTCCCTGGAGCAACAAATACCAACCCTCCATTCCAAAGCGTGGGACTGAACACTGGGCCCTCGATATGAAGATCCATGGTCCGTAGTGTAAAACGTTTGTTAATAAGGGTCTCTAAATTGGAAAGCGTAGCTAAATACATCGATGCTCTGGAATCCTCTGGAAATTGCGCTTGGTACTTCTTGTACCAGTCGATGGCTTCCCTAAACTTTTCTTGTTTGCTTAGAACGGAGGCTAAATGCAACCAATGTTCTCCTGGAGATTGGTTCGTCTTAATGGCTTGATGATACCAAAAGGAAGCATTGTGATGGTCTGATAACATCCTATAACAGTCTGCAATCCGAATTTGGGCTTCATTAAAGTCCGGTTGTTCGGATAAAACCTTCTGATAGAGTATAGCTGCGTGCTGGTAAGCTTGTTTATCAAAATATTTATTTGCCTGTCTAAGCGCGCTGTTGAATTTATGTGGTTGGTTTAAAACTAGTTGCCCGTTAATTTGGAAACTAATAGCCATTAATAATATCAAAGCCAATCTTCGAATATTCCTCATACTCATACCCTCTTTAATAAAGGGTACAATTTATCTCATCAAAGGAATAGATACTTGACTTTTATGACCTTGGCATTACATCGGTAATTCTTAAGCAAAAAATAACCCTTGTCCGGGTATTGACAAGGGTTATTCAAGACGGTTAGTAATTTCTTTCTAGTAGGACACTATTTGGAATTCAGTCCGTCTATTAAATTGATGTTGAGCTTCACTACACTCAATGTCATTGCCACAATCATTTACTAATTGGCGCTCGCCAAAATGAGCTCTTTCTAATCGATCTGCTGCAATACCTTTTTTAATTAGGTATTGCATCGTTGAACTAGACCTTCTTTGAGATAGTGCGTCGTTGTAATTGTCGGTTTGTCTGGAATCTGTATGGGAGTCCATTGCAAGTTTCATGTTCGGATACTCGGTCATTAATTCTACCAGTTTGTCCAACTGTTCTTGAGCATCTAGTCGAATGTTCGATTTGTCAAGATCGAAGTAAATGTTACTGATCCTAATAATCTCACCTACTTCAATGTTACTGGCAGCCAATGCCGTTTGCAATTGATTTTCGTTGCCTTTATAGGCATATACCGAATCCATAGGCAAAACAAAACTTTGACGCTTGCCGCTAATGTTCTCAATGAGTAGGATATCTGCTGAAGCAATCTCTCCTGGGATCTCCAAAGGAGGGTATTCAGGAATTTTCTCTAACTCTACTTTGACAGAAATTCGTTCTGTTCCTGGTTCCAGTTCTCCAATTGGTACCACCACGGCATTGTCGTAGTATCCCTCTTTACTTCCTTTAATTTCATATTCTCTATTGGGAAGTGCATCGTATTGGATCATATTTCGCTCCTTTAAAATGGGCGCAGGTCGATCTGTAGTTTTGTCCAAAGCAAATAATATCCCTCCGTCAATTGGTTCGCCTGTGGCCTTGTCCACCAAATAGGCATCCACGATTATTCTGTTTAGTAAAACAGAGTAAATGTCATCATCTCCGGTGCCCCCATCGCGATTTGAGCTTATGTATCCGGTTTTTCCAAATTCATCCAGAATTAAACCGAAATCATCTTTAGTAGTGTTTATGGGATAGCCTAGGTTTATTACTCCAGGAGCCTCATCTTCAAGTAACCAGGTCTTATAGGTGTCCAATCCGCCAAGGCCGCCATATCCGTTGCTTGAGAAGTACAACAACTTATCGTCATAAAGAAATGGGAACATTTCATCACCTTCACTGTTAATCTCCTTGCCCAAATTTGTTGGCTTGGACCATGTAGTATCGTATGTACTCACATATAAATCCGTCCCTCCATACCCTCCAGGCATGTCTGAGACAAAATACAAACGTTTACCATCACGACTAAGAGTCGGGTGCCCAACAGAATACTCATCACTGTTAAAAGGCATTTCTGCTATGTTAGTCCATCCAGTTTCTGGACTTACATCCGCGGTGTATAGCTTTAACTTTACTATTCCTTCATCGCTAATACCCGTTTTACTTTGATAGTAGTTGTTGCGGGTAAATATCATTTTTTTGCCATCAGGATAAAATGTGACAGGCCCTTCATGGAATTTGCTATTAACTTCTTTACTAAATCCAAGTGGCACACTGTGAGCACCATTGCTTACGGTAGTATAGTACAGGTCTAAATAAGGTTTTTGATTCCACTTAAACTTTTGTTTTATCAAGGATGGTCGTGGACGTGCTGATGCGAATACAATCCCTTCTTGGAAATAACTAGGACTAAAGTCTGCCTCAGGCGAATTAGTTCCCAGCTCATTCAAACTATATAAAGCGGAATCTATATAGTAATCTGTTATGTTTTCGATTCCTTCGATCTTCAAAGGTGCCCGGCTGTCCATTGAAACTAAATCGTAATACTTTTGGTATTGATCTTTAGCTTCAGTCAAGTTACCGGTGTAGTGCAAGGCTTGTGCGTAGTACAGGTGATGAATGGGTTTCATCACGGATTTGTCTTCAATCTGTGCATACCAAGCAGCTGAACTGTCCTGCGCATTGAGCTTGCGATAACTTTCAGCAACCTTTAATCTCAAAGTATCTGTAGCGCCTTCCTTCTCAATGATTTGTTTATACAAACGAGCAGCATCGTGATACGCAAAGTATTCAAAATACAAGTCTGCTTTGCGCATCTTTTTTGTAAAATTCAGGCCTAAATTTCCTATCTCTGGATTATCACCTAATATTTGGGCGGGCAATTGAGTTGCCAGTAACCATATTGATAAAAGTATAATTCCTTTTTTCATATCTATTTCAGATTTGAGAATTTCCTAAATTAAAAGTACCGAGGGGTTATAACCTTATTCTTAGCATATCTAAAGCGATAGTTTATCATCAGCTCATGAGATCCTGAGTTTACTCGTCTTAAATCAGTGGTATTAGCAAAGTCGTAGGAATATCCTAATAACAGCTGATCAGTAACCTGTAATTGCATCATTGCATCTATATCCGCCATTGACCTCCATGAAAGCCCCAACCAAAGCACATCGGAAAACAGTACGTTGGCATTTAAGTCCAATTCAATGGGAGCGCCTTCAACTACTTTCAGTAAGAAGTTTGGTTTTAATTTAACATTATGACTTAACTCAAACATATAACCACTTGTCAAGAAGTAATGTCGTTCTTGTCTGGCATCAGAGTCCTCCTCTATTACTTGTTCATCAAGGCTATTGTTTATGAACTGAGGTACAGATAACCCTACATAGAACTTGTCAGTGTAGTAGTAAACCCCTGCCCCCAAATTTGGCATAAACTTATTGACATCCACGCTGAATACATTATCCGATGGATCTTGAGGTCTCAGCTCTGTTAAATCTGCATTGTAACTCGTGAAACCCACTTGAAGCCCCAAGGACAATGTTCCTTTATCAGTAAAGATTCGGTAAGCATAACTACCTGTTACTCCTGTTTGGTTAAACACGGTAATCTTGTCATGAATTACTTGCAAGCCAAGGGCAATCTTTGCATTTCTTATTGGTGAATGCAAAGAAAAAGTCTGGGTAGTCGGGGCTCCGTTTAATCCAGTCCATTGATCTCGAAATAACGCAGTTGCGCTTAACGATTCGTGACTTCCTGCATAGGCAGGGTTAAGGGCCAAACCATTAAACATGTATTGGGTAAACATAGCCTCTTGCTGTGCTTGCACTTGAGGGGTCACCCCTAAGATGAACAACCCGATTATTAGTAGTGATTTAAAGATTTTCATTTTGATCATCATTTATCTTTCTAATCCTTCAATATTATCTGTGAATGACTACGTATCCACTTAAGACTTTACTTCCATCACCAAGGTCAACCACGTAGAAGTAGGAGCCATCTGGAACTTCCTTATCTCCTATGATAATTCCTTCATTGGATTGTCCTCGCCATACTCGGGCAGTATTATCATATCCTCGAACCTTGTAAACCAGGTTGCCCCAGCGGTTGAATATTTTGACCACATTATTCGGGAATTGATTTATGCCTTCTATTACCCATACATCATTTTGACGATCACCATTTGGTGAGAAAGCGTTAAAGATAGTAAGGGGCACGTCTTTAATTATTATGGTTACCGTAGCAGTATCTGTACCGCCATTGCCATCACTTATGGTATAAGTAAAGGTGTCCGTTCCTACAAAGCCTGCAGGTGGGGTATAAGTAAAGCTGCCATCAGGATTCATCGCTACCGTACCGCCTTGAGTAGTGGTGGCGTCAAAGGCCGTTACCGTTAAGGCATCTCCTTCTGGATCCGTATCGTTAACCAATACGCCTGGTGCATCAATGGTTAATGGGGTATCCACATCGGTTTCGTAGGCATCATCCACTGCATCAGGATCATTGTTCCCTGCATTGGGATCGGTGATTACAATAGTTACTGTTGCAGTATCCGTACCGCCATTGCCATCACTAATGGTATACGTAAAGGTGTCCGTTCCTACAAAGCCTGCAGGTGGGGTATAAGTAAAGCTGCCATCAGGGTTCATCGCTACCGT
>JAJCYK010000339.1 GCA_029262935.1 Cytophagales bacterium
AATAATTCATTGAGTGCGTTTTCTACCTCATTAAACGCAGAGTTGCTTGAAAAAAAATAATGTGCTTTTCGGTATTTTAAAACCACACTAACAAGTTATGTTTATTTTTAATAAAACTATTTAAAGTTAGATTTCACTAAATTTTTATTATTTTTGCCACGATTTCATCCTCATTGCGTTACCAAGGGAACATTCCAACATGTCGAAATTCGTAAAGCTTAAAAAGGGATTCAACATTAATTTAGTCGGAGCTGCCAAGAAAGAAATTGTTGAATCTATCCAACCCGACACATTTGCATTAAAGCCCTCAGACTTTTTGGGCATTGAAAGGCCAAAGCTTATGGTAGCTGAAGGTGATACCGTTAAGTCAGGCACTCCTTTGTTGTTTGATAAGACTAGACCTGAAGTACTTTTCACGGCTCCAGTCAGTGGCGAAATCGTGGAGATTCGTCGCGGTGAAAAACGACGTCTCTTGGAGATTAAGATTCTAGCGGACAAGCAAATTGAGTATCATTCTTTTAAGAAATATACCATATCGGAAGTTATCAATATTCCTAGAACCGAAATCATCAACCAAATTGCCAGCAGCGGAATTTGGCCAAAACTGATTCAACGACCCTACGGAATAATGGCGGACCCCAAGGATAGCCCAAAAGCAATATTTATCTCTGCTTTCGACTCACATCCTTTGGCTCCTGATTTTGACTTTATGTTAAAAGGTCAGGACCAATATTTTCAAACAGGATTGGACTTACTTAGAAAAACTACTTCCGGTAAGGTTCATTTAAACGTGGACAGCGATGCCGAGGTGAGTCCTATGTTCAGTAGTGTAAGAGGTGTTGAGGTGAATAAATTCTCAGGACCACACCCTGCTGGAAATGTTGGAGTGCAAATTCATCACCTAGATCCCATTAACAAAGGAGAGATTGCTTGGACCATAAGTCCTTACGGAGTGGTCCAAATTGGAAAACTGTTTCTAGAAGGAGTATACGATGCTTCCAAGATCTTCGCATTGGCGGGATCACCCATAAAGCAAGCGCAATACTACAGGACTTATGATGGAGCCTGTATAGACAGATTTATTCAAGATAATTTAATCCATGACCACGTTAGGCTGATATCAGGCAACGCGCTTACCGGGGAGCGAATAAGCTCCACAGGTTACTTGGGATACTACGATCACCTAATTACCGTACTACCAGAAGGTGATTATCATGAATTTTTAGGATGGTTGAAACCTACAAAAACTAAATTGAGTTTTCACCGGGCATTTGGACTAATGTCCTTCCTGAATCCCCAAGCAGACTACGATTTGGATACAAATACTCGGGGTGAAGAACGAGCGTTTGTACAAACGGGAGTTTTTGAAAAAGTTACACCAATGGATATTCTTCCAACTCACCTACTCAAGGCTATCATGGCAGAGGATTACGATGAAATGGAGGCACTGGGAATATACGAAATTGTGGAAGAGGACTTGGCCCTATGTGAATTTGTAGATGTATCAAAACATGAAATCCAATCGATCGTCCGGGAAGGAATCGATCTAATGCTACACGGCTAATTATGAAGTTCTTAAAAGACATACTGGACAAGCAGCGCCCTCTATTCCAACAAGGAGGGAAATTTGAGAAATTTTACTACTTGTTTGAGGCTGGAGAAACTTTTATGTTTTCTCCAAACCACACCGCCGGCTCTAAAGGCGTACAGATCAGAGATGCCGTAGACTTAAAGCGGCTCATGATGACTGTGGTAATAGCTATGGTACCGTGTTTGCTTTTTGGAATCTGGAATGTTGGACATCAACACTACATTGCCATTGGTGAGGTAGTGGGGATGGGTCAAAAACTGCTGGTGGGCTCTTTTGTAGTGCTGCCCATGGTCTTGGTAGCTTATGCCGCAGGTGGTATCGCCGAAGTCATCTTTGGAATTATTCGTAAGCACCCCATAAACGAAGGCTTCTTAGTTACAGGTATGCTGATACCATTGGTAATGCCTCCTACTATTCCTTTATGGCAGATTGCCCTAGGAACCATTTTCGCAGTAGTAATTGCCAAAGAGGCATTCGGGGGCACGGGTATGAATGTTTTGAACATCGCCATGACGGCTCGAGCATTCTTGTACTTTGCTTACCCTCAACAAATGTCTGGCGATGTTTGGACCTATTTGGGTGAGGCTACCCCTGTTGAGGGTTATTCAGGAGCCACAGCACTATCTATTGTCGCAGAAAGTTCCGTGAATGGAGTAGCTACAGTTACCGCCTCCTTAGCGGATCAAAGCTGGTACGCTGGTCTGTATGATTTAAAGACATTATTCTTTGGGGCCATTCCTGGATCGGTCGGAGAAACATCCATGTTTATGGCTTTAATAGGCGCCGCAATATTGGTAGTCAGTGGAGTGGGAAGTTGGAAAATTATAGTTAGTGTATTCGGAGGTGCCCTGTTTATGGGTTACTTATTTAACTTTTTCGGCTTAAATGGATTTATGAGCTTACCTCCTCATTATCATCTCGTAATGGGTGGATTGGCTTTTGGAGCTGTATTTATGGCTACTGATCCGGTTACTGCCGCTCATACTGAAAGAGGAAAATGGATTTACGGGTTTTTCATTGGTTTGCTTACCGTAGTTATTCGAGTAGTCAACCCGGCTTATCCAGAAGGCATTATGTTAGCTGTTTTATTAATGAATGTCTTTGCTCCATTAATAGATTTTTATGTCATACAAGCAAACAAGAAAAGGAGGTTGAAACGTGCAACAATCTAACGCATACATCATCATATTTTCGATTATCACCACTATAGTTTTGGGTGGGTTATTAGCCGGAGTACACGAAGGCTTAGCAGAACGACAAAAAGAACAAGTGGAACTTGATACCCGCAAAAGTATCCTGGGTGCCGTAATGGAAATAAAGGACGGTGACGACATCTTGAAGATCTATGGGGATCGGATCGAATCCTTGGTAGTTGACCATCAGGGAAACGTGGTAGAGACAGATGCGGAAGGC
>JAJCYK010000340.1 GCA_029262935.1 Cytophagales bacterium
ATCTTTGAAGCTGCTGGCATACCCAAAGCGGTCCCGGGACTCAAGATCGGTTATATGGTCCATGATGTAGCTGTCAAAGTTTCCACCAATGGCAGTTTTGAAAAGGATCCGTTCCAGTTCGGAAACGCTAAAGGATCCATCTGTGCCATGCAATCCCAGGAGATATTTGTCAATAGTAGCATTGATCCGGTCTATGACCTTGTTCCGGGAGTCATGCAAGTAGCGTCCGTCCTTCTTATTCCATTGCTGTGGGTATGCCGTTAGCCTACCTTCAGCCGGTGAATAATTGACCAGTGACTTATGACGCCTGGTGCCCTCATGATGAATCCTGAGAAAGATCGGATGGGATCCGTCCTTTTCGGACTTGGAGGTATAGAGGATAATCTTGATTTTGGGCTGCACTTTAGCTAATGGTTTCCTTTCCTGATCTTATCGATTCTATCAGATTACTTGTTTCGTTGAAGAACTTAGGTAGGAAGTTCACTAAGAAGTCTACTTCGTCATTTGAAAGCCCATATATCGGTATTCTAGTACCAGTTCCACCTACTTCTGAGTATGTCACTTCTATTAGATCAGGGTCGTTGTGAGCGATCACTTTATGCCTCAATTGCAGAATCAAATAGTTCAGACGCAAATTGGCGTTGTCGATATCCACCGGATTTTCGAATATTCTTAATAATATTCGCGATCTATAGGAGTCTATGAATGATGGTGAATTAGCTGCCACAAGCCCTGCGTATTTTTTCCCACCTGTAAAAATTGTACCCAACGATATTACAGCTGCATGTTGCATTCCGTATCTTGTAAATAACAAAGTCTTTCCAATGCCAGGGTGGCCTAGGTTTGTATGGTTGTGTCCTAAAGTTTCATCAGCCTCCAAGGCGACATTTAAGAAATTGAGGGACTGTCTTGCAGCTGAGTACCATAAAGACAGTCTTCCTAGAACTTCCTTTGTTTTAGCTGATAATTGATTTGTTCCATCCACTAGTTTCATTTTGCTCATCTGGGAGGTAAAGTTTCTTTTTCTCTGTTCCTCAAGTAACGAAGTCGGTTATATTGTTCGTGACTAAATCGCTCACCTTTGGACTTCATTCGCTCAAGAAACTCTAACTCCTTTTCCTCCATCTTGGTGAATCGTTCCATCTATTAGGTTGCATTTTGGTTGCACATCATATGTAAATATGGTTACAATAATGCATCTATACGAGCAATAAAACAAGCTTTTTGGTACTGTAGTGACAATATTGGAATTTGATATACCTACTACGAATCAGGAGGTTAGGGGTTCGAATCCCTTCGGGTCCACATTGATAAAAAACCACTTGCCGAATAAATCCAGGCAAGTGGTTTTTTATTGACATACAATTGGAAGCTTATTATAACCTGGGCAATCAGTAGCATGGTGAATTGATGATTTAAATCAGGTGAGTGTTTGGTGGGCATCATTCCTTGAGATCGCTATGGTGTTTAAATTGTAATCAATCAAAAAACATCGATCATGACTTTTCAATATAATTTACTACGCCCAATATTAATATCATTGCAATTTTTTACCCTATCAATTTTCATGATTGGATGCGGTCAAGGTCGTGGATTTGCGCTCCCCGCTGGGGAAATAGCGGCTGGTGAAACTGCTTTTACTAAATTTAATTGCAATACCTGCCATAGTACCGCGAAGGTTTCATTTAAAGGTATGGATGAAAACGTGCATATTCCTTTGGGCGGTACGGTAACTACCCTTAAAAGCTATGGAGAGTTGGTTACTTCGGTGATTAATCCTTCGCATAGGATTGACAATACTTACGAGCAAGCTAAAGGGATAGACGGCACCTCAAAAATGCAAATATTCAATGAAGTAATGACGGTACAGGAACTGGTGGATATTGTAACCTATTTGCAGTCAGAGTATGAAATCGAAACTCCATCGGAGTTTTATTACCCATATTGAAAATATCCGGTCCTCACACCAATGGGTGGATTAAGAATTGGGTCAATTGGGAATGCAAAAAGGTGCGCTAGGGACATTCGAATAGAGTTTTTCATGCTGGTCAACCAACGAATGACTAAGTATCCTTTTGGCCAAGATCATGACAACTATGGATAAGAATGTTAGCGATTACATTGAAAAGCAAAAGTCTCCACAAAAAGATATTTGCAAAGAATTGAGACACATCATTCTTAAGACTTTTCCCAATATTAGAGAAGAGATGAAATGGGGGGTACCAGCCTATGATAATGGCAGGTATTATTTGGTTGCTCTCAAAAACCATGTAAATCTAGGTTTTTCATTAAAGGGTTTATCAAAGGAGGAACAATCTCTATTTGAAGGAAGTGGAAAAACGATGAAACACATAAAGGTCAAATCGTTAAAAGAAATAGATGAAAGCCGGATTGTAAAACTGCTGAAATTAGTAAAGAAAAGATACGTGATCTAAGGCTCTTGTCCATGTGGTCGGAACGTTAACCAGAACCGGTGATTGTACTAAACCGCTACCAGGCAGATCCAAGTTATAATTGTTTCATTTGACCTCAAATTTTAAGATACTCCTTAGCTTCTATTACTTCACTACGCTCACTGGTTACATTCCCTACTAAACGTACCAGCTGATTGAAATAACTAGTGGCTTTGTCCAATTCACCTAGATTTTTGGCTGCTGTGGCCGCTCCGTAGATACTGTTGAATCTATTGGGGTGGTTAGCAAGATCCGCCTCATAAGCCAATAGCGCATTTGACGGATCTTTTAACTCCAAATGCATATCCCCCAGTAGTTGATAGGCCGGTAGCACTTCGCCAGGTGTAACAGGATGTTTTGTAGTTTTGGATTCTAAATCCACCGCTAAATTCATTAACTCAATAGCCTCTTCTGAATGGCCTTTTGCCAATTCGATCCAAGCCTGTGTCGTTTTAATTTCAACGTTTACCTGATCTGCTTTATAAGATGCCATAGCACTTTTTTGACCTAGAAGTTCTTGATGAAAGACTTGTATGACCTCAAGTTCTCTTTCTGCAGATTCTATATCGCCTGAACGAATGGATCCAAGAGCTCTGGCAAAATGTAAGATAGATTGTTCCCATGGAAATGGTTTCCAATCAAACTCAAGCTGTGGCCTTTCTAATTTTGCCGCCAAGGACCATTGTCGATTCTCTAGAGCAATCCTTGCAGGAATGGCGTTGGCAGTATAAGCTACGGCAAAATGGTTAAGGGGAAATATTTTTTTCATAGACTTCAAGTAATCATTTTGCTCATTGGCTTTAACATTATCACCTTTTTGTAAGTAGGCATATACCAGGTAATCCATGGCGTGAATTTCTTGGGCCCAATTGCCCATTGATCCCGACCCTTGGGCATAACAAACGGCGGAAGTTGCGGAGTTAATATTTGTAACAATTGACTCTTCCCAAAGACCCAGTCTAGTGAAAATATGAGAGGGCATATGTTGAGCATGCGCGGATGCGGGAGCTATTTCCGCGTACTTTCTAGCCGTAGAAAGCCCTAGTTCAGCTATTTCCGGGTAATCATAAGTATGTATTATATAATGAGCAATTCCCGGGTGATTGGGCTGATCTTCAAACAGGGATTCCAACAGTTTTCCAGCTTCCCGCTGTTTTTTGTACGTGCGATCGGTGGGGTCTGCAGCTGCTCTCAAAGCTAAGGCATAAAATACGGCTGCCTCAGAATCATCTTTTTGATCCTGATAAATACGTTCCATCTTTTCTTCATAACGCACTTGCCTGGTATCATGATCAACAGCTTCCCAGTCTTTATAGTAGGCACTGATCGCGTCCAGATAGGCTGCTGCTCTTTTCGATTTAGGCAACGTTTCAGCAATTTGCAGAAGCTTATATCCTTTTTCCAATTCTGGATTCCCAGGTGGTGCCCAGAGTGAATGGTATAGACTCATGGCAACACCCCAATAAGCCATAGCACATTCAGGGTCGGCATCAATTACTTGTACAAAAGCCTTTTCAGCTTCGGCATATTCGAAAGAGTGAAGCAGCGAGATCGCCAAATCAAAGGTTTCCTGTGATGATACGTCGCAGGTTAATGAAAAACTAAGTTCACCAAACTCCGGATTGCCACAAAGCGCGATATCTCCTCTGAGTAGAT
>JAJCYK010000341.1 GCA_029262935.1 Cytophagales bacterium
TTTATTTGGGATTATTATTAATGGCTAGCAAAACAATTAAATCTATTGCACCAGGTAGGGTATGCTTATTCGGAGATCATCAAGATTATCTGGGACTACCGGTCATTGCCTGTGCTATTGATCGCCATATTACGCTATCGGCAGTCTGTAACGACTCCAACAATTTTAACCTGGATATGCTTGACCTTAATTCACAAAGGTCGTTCAGGATAAATAACACCTTTCAACAACTTCAGCCTCGTGACTATCTGGGCTCTGCTATTAGGGTTTTAAAAAGATACGGATGTATACCTTCTGTAGGCTACAATGTAGCAATATCCGGCACTGTACCCATGAATGCAGGTGCTTCCAGTTCAACAGCCTTGACAGTGGCCTGGATAAATTTCTTAATTGAGGCTTTTGGTATCGATAGAAAGGTTAACAGCAAGTTGATTGCTCAAATTGCTCATGAGTCAGAAGTATTGGAGCATGGTGAACCAGGAGGTATTATGGATCAATACAGCATTGCCATGGGAAATATAGTACACATTGCTACGGAGCCAAAAATGGAGTGTAAGCAGATAGGCAGTCACTTAAATGGGTTGGTAATAGGAGAATCTGGTATTCCCAAAGAAACTATTGGGCTGTTGGCAAGACTTAAAAGTAAGGCTTTACAAGCAGTTAAAATTGTAAAGGAACATAGGAGCGATTTCAAATTAGCAGAGGCTCGCCTGGAAGACTTTGATTTGTATTCGCATGGTTTGCCTAGGGAACTTCAACCCTACTTGCTGGCCGCATTAAAAAGTCATATGTTAACCAATATGGCCCTTCGTGAAATGAAAAAAGAGTCACCAGATATGGTTGAGATTGGTAAACTAATGACTGACCATCATCTTGTTTTGAAAGATATTCTGAGAACCACGGTGCCGAAAATTGATGTAATGGCAGCAGTTGCATTGGGTGCAGGTGCTTTAGGAGTAAAGATATTAGGTTCCGGAGGCGGGGGCAGTATTGCCGTTCTAGCTCCGGGTAAAGAGGATCAGGTGGTGCATGCCTTGTTGGACGCCGGGGCCGTAAACGCTTATCAAGTTTCAGTGGATCCCGGGGCGAGAGCACACACCATAGACCATGCTAATACCTATGCCTGAGAATTTAGTTATTCTGGCCGGTGGTGCTTCTTCTCGGATGAAGAAGTCCAACACGGTCCACGAACTAAGTAGTAAAGAAGTTGCACAGGCCAACGAGCGTAGTAAAAGCTTGATCGGAGTAGGGCCACAGGGGCGGCCCTTATTGGATTATTTACTTTACAATGCAAAGACCGCTGGGTACCAAACCATTTACATTCTAATAAGTGAAGAAGGTGAACTATTTAAACAGTTCTATGGTGAACAGCGTACCAGCAATGCATTGGATGGGCTGGATATCAAATTTGCCGTACAATACCTGCAAGCGGGACGTCAAAAGCCTCTGGGTACGGCTGACGCATTGTTTCAGACGGTCCAGCAATTTCCACAATTAAAGACGGAAAGTTACACCGTTTGCAATAGTGACAACCTGTATTCACTCAAGGCACTATTACTTCTGCGGCGGTTTAATAGTTCGCATGCGTTTATCAGCTACGATCGGGATGCCTTGCAATTTCCAGCTCGGCGAATTTCGCAGTTTGCCATTGTACTACTGGATGAGACCAACTTCTTGCTGAATATTATTGAAAAACCAACTGCTGAATGTATTGAAAGTTGCCGTGACTCTCAGGGAAAGTTAAGAGTGAGTATGAATGCTTTTAAATTCCAGGGATCTATGATCTTTCCATACCTGGAGCAATGTCCTTTGAACCCTGTCAGGAATGAAAAAGAACTGCCGACGGCTTTGCTGAATATGGCAAAAGATCATCCTAGATCTGTTTCAGGAATTCCTTTGTCAGAGCACGTACCAGACCTTACGGCGAAAGAAGACATTGTGGCTGTCAAGGAATATTTAAAGCAGTACTACCCGCAATGGGACTGAGCCTTCTGAAATCAGGTATATTAAAAAAAGAACCCCAGAAACTTCTGTACAACAATAAATTATATAATTGTCTATCTTACAATTGTCCATTATTGAAAAAGGCACACTCCAATTTCAATAAAGAGTAGGTAGTTTGGTAATGCTTTGTTTGACTTGCCAGCACTACAAGTAATTGAGCAAAATTAAAAATAGAACCTTAATCATGAGACGTTATAAACTGATATTGATACTGGTCCCGTTATGTTTGGTTCTTTCTTGTAAAGAAGAAGAGAAGGTTGCCCAAAACTGGTACAAAGGAAATCTTCACACCCACTCGTATTGGAGTGATGGAGATGATTTTCCTGAAATGATTATGGACTGGTACCAATCGAATGGATATCATTTCATAGCCCTGTCTGATCACAATGTACTTCCAAAAGAGGAACATTGGATGAAGATCTCGTCCCAAGAAATTTACCAACAAGGGTTTAAGAACTACCTATCTAAATTCGGTGCTGACTGGGTGGAATACGAAAGCGATACTAGTGGGACAACTGTTAGACTTAAAACCTTGGCCGAATACGGCCCCCTTTTTGAAAAAGCTGGGGCATTCTTAATGTTGCCGGCAGAAGAAATCAGTGACAAATTCAACGAGAGCCCGCTGCACTTAAATGCAACCAACATTCAAGAACGAATCGAACCCCAAGGGGGCAGCTCCACCGTAGAGGTTTTGCAAAACAACATCAATGCGGTTCTTAGGCAACGCGATGAAACCAGCACGCGCATGTTCCCGCATATTAATCACCCAAATTTTTACTACGCAATTTCTCTGGAGGATATGATTGCACTTGAGGGCGAGCGATTTTTTGAAGTCTTCAACGGTCATCCTTTAGTCAATAACAGTGGGGATTCCACACACATGAGTACCGAGCAAATGTGGGATAGAATCAACATCGCCTACTCAGAGAAGGGGCAACCTTTAATGTACGGTATCGCTACTGATGATAGTCACAACTATCACACTTTCGGAAAGGAGTTCAGCAATGCAGGCAGAGGGTGGATCATGGTTGATGCAGATTCTTTAACACCTGAGTCCTTGATAAAAGCCATGGAGTCCGGAGCATTCTATGCTTCCACTGGAGTGGTTTTAGAAGAGGTAAGATTTAAAAATAATACCTTAAAGGTGGTAACAAAGGCGGAACCGGGGATAAAATATACCATACAATTTGTTGGGGTTAAAGGCAATCAAAAAGAAGGACATATTTTAAGCGTATTTGATACTGCGATGGCAGAATTTCAACTTACCGAGGACCTTAAATTTGTTCGAGCTAAAATAATTTCGGATAAAATCCGCAATGATCCACGTTTGGGCGGAGTATTAGAAGCAGCTTGGACGCAACCGGTAGCCTATCAAATGGAATAATCTATTTTATCATTTAGTAATAGTTTGTTGTTGGGACAGCGCTCCTTTTACTGAACCGTATTTATTTAACAGTTGGCGTGCTTCTTCCTTACCCACACCTAATTCCTCCATGATAAAATGGACCCCACGTTTGACTAACTTTTCATTGTTCAATTGCATGTTAATCATCTTGTTTCCTTTGACTCGGCCTACCTTTATCATAAGTGCTGTAGAGATCATATTTAAGACCATTTTTTGCGACGTTCCGCTTTTCATCCTGGTACTACCAGTAACAAATTCAGGGCCTACTATTAACTCCACCGTTATTTCAGCAACTTCGGAAATTGGAGAACGAGGATTA
>JAJCYK010000342.1 GCA_029262935.1 Cytophagales bacterium
GCTCCAAAATTGCTCCAAAAATACTTTACCAAAGGGCTTTGGGTATAAAGAATAATTCCCACTGTAAGTTGGATATGCGCGATGGTGACTGTTCCGATCCGTGCATGTTGGTCGTTTTTGGAAAAAATGGCTTTGGTTTTATATCCGTAATATGCTTTAAAAATCGCGTAAGCCAAACTTAGTAAAACCAACCATCTAATTATGGAATGTGAGTACAAAAGTATGTTATACATGGTGGTGGCATTTTACAAATTGAAACGGCGCATTGAGATGTGCAAAATTACATTTAAGATTTGTGGTTGAAGGTTAATCATGATTATGACGTGGGCCGAGGCATTTTCTTAATAATGCGGTGCTTCCAGCGATCGCTAAGGTGTACACTAGCCAGGGCAAGGTTGAACCAACTTTCCGTGAATGTATGACCTCGCAGAAAATTATTCAGGTCGGATATGCTAACCTCTCTTGGCCCTGGAGTTAGGGTGATAACGTCTCCGCTATTCAACATCCCTTTTTCAATGATGCGCAAATAGAAGCCAGACCAGCCCGAACGGGTAAAAGACTTAATGATTTGTGTGTCATTGAACTTTATGCCTAATTTAAAGCAAGGTTGCCGGGGTTCAGATACCTCCAAGATTACCGCACCGATGTGTAAGCGATCACCTACAAATACCTCAGACTCCAATAACCCTTCAACGGTAAGGTTTTCGCCAAACATACCAGAGTCAAAATCCAACTCAGGATATTGCTGTGACCATGCGTCGTAGTGCTCTACAGGGTAAACATAAACGGCTTTGTGGGGCCCACCGTGCACAGTGAGGTCAGCAATGTGATCCTGGGCCAAATGTTCTTCAAGAACTTCTACGGGACTTGAAGATGGTCGTTTATAAATGCCAGTTTGTATTTCACGACCCTGGTGGATAACGGTAGTTAGTGCACCGGTATTTACAGAAATAATCTTCATAGTGTTAAAATACAAAATCCCTTGAGGTGATGCCCTCAAGGGATAAATTTATTTGTTAATTGCTTGCTTTAATCTAAGCAGTAGTCAATTCTGGAGCAACGGGGAAATCAATTGCTGTGTCTGCTATATGATTGATGTAGTTGGTGAACGTGTTCAACGCTACTAATCCAATTACATCTACCAACGCTCCTTTGCTGTAACCTGCTGAGAAGAAAGCTTGTACAGTTTCTGTTTTAGGGTGGCCTCTCTCAGCAGTAATTTCTTTGGCTAGTTCAGTTAATGCTTTGATTTTTACATCCGCTACTTGCCCGCTACGAATGTCCAACGTTTGCTCTTCAGTAAATCCTATCATTTTGCCAATGGCAGTATGTGCAGAAAGACAGTATCCACATTGATTGGTTTCACCTACAGCCAGGGCTACGGCTTCTACTTCTTTACCAGTGAGGTTTCCTTTTTTCAAGGTCTCTCCTAATTCCAAAAGTGCTTGCAAACCGTGATGGGAGTTTGCAGTAGTAGCATAAAGATTAGGTACCATGCCTACCTTTTGTTTTAAGGCGTCAAAAATACCTTGGGTTTCTGGTGCTACTTGTTCGCGGGTCAATACTTCTAAATTTTTCATAATTCTATTTTATACTGTTTAGTCAAAAATTGGTTAAAAAAAATCATTTATTATCTAATACTTGTAAACTCATTCTTAAACTAGGTTCCAGATCACTACGCCGAGGATACATCCTACGGGTTACATTGACCCCGTTCCAGATAGTAATCAAATACCTGGCGGTAGTTTTAGTGTCTCCGGACCATTGATTTAAATCTTTTGCTTGTTCTAAGGCTTTCTCAAAAAAACTTTCCAAGGTTCTTAATTTTTCAACAGCCATTCGTTCCAATTCTTTATCAATACTGGCTAACTCGGACACTGCATTGCCAAAGAAACAGCCTTTTTCATGCATGGCCGGATCTTCAGGATCACACACTTCTCTAAACAATTCCTTGATCACTTGAATTGGGTGTACGCTACCCTTAATTCTTTGATCTAGATCTAAGAACAAATTAGTGGCATGAAAATTAACCACTTGCTGAAATAGACTCTTCTTATTTCCAAAGGCATTGTAGAGACTACCTTTGTTCAAATGCATAGCCTTCAAAAGATCTTCAGTAGTGGTGGATTCATATCCTTTAGCCCAAAACACTTCAGATGCTTTTTTCAAAACTATTGCTTCTTCAAAAGTTCTATGTCGCCCAGCCATTTTATACTAATTGGTCAAAAACTACTTTACTGAACGGAGAGTGGGTGCAAAAGGTTTTGGAATACCAATAAAAAAATTAAACTGTGCCCATTTTTCCTTGCTGATAATCATCAATGGCTTGATTCAGTTCTTCCGGATTGTTCATAACAAAAGGGCCGTATTGGGCCAAGGGTTCGTTAATAGAAGCGGCTGAGACCAATAGTAAGCAGCTGTTTTCTATACCTTTAAGCTGGATTGAGGTGCCGTCATAATTGAAGTAAGCCAACTGACGGTCCTTTAAAACAGTATCGTTTACTTGAGTGATTCCACCCAACTGATAAATTAAAAAGTTCCATTCCTGATTGGTGGGAATTTCAATTGCACCCGTCGATGACAGTTTAAGGGTATAAGCAGTAATAGGGAAGGGGTGTTGCACTGGACCTTGGAGGTTTCTATAGTTTCCACTAATTACATTTAGTTGTACACCCTCTGCTTCGTAAACAGGAATTTCATGTACATCGAAGGGCTGATAGCTTGGGGGCGACATTTTTAAGGCACTGGGTAAGTTCACCCACAGCTGAATTATTTCGAATTCGCCTCCGCGGTCCACAAATTCAGCGCCCGCATCTTCCGAATGAACAATTCCACTACCCGCACTCATCCATTGAACGCCACCGGACTTTACCACCCGGTGATTACCTAAGCTATCTCCATGAGAGACTTCGCCTGAAAATACAAAAGTAACCGGGGCAAATCCCCGATGGGGATGAGCACCAATTTCCATGGGACTTTTTCCAGGTGTTACCTTTATTGGACCCAAGTGATGTAGTAGTAAAAACGGACTGATCTGTTTTACTTTAGAGGTTGGTAGTGGTTGCCCCAAAGTGATGGGGCCCATTTGCACATCAACGGTATCGATGACTTGTTTGATACTTCTTATTGATTCGCTCATGTTCCGGGAGTTGTGAATTATTTTTCTAAATTAGCAATGCTATGAAGATACTTAAAAGTCTCAACCTGATTATCAATTATCGGACGGTAATTGTCACTTTGTTATCTTTGGCTGCTACCTGGCTATGTTTGCGTTTTAATTACACAGCAAATTTCCCTTTAACCCTTATTGGCATTGCCATAGTTTTCCCAATAGTATTTTCTATAAATAGCGCCTATCGTCGGCGCGAAAGTGCCTTGCAATATTTGTCTGATTTTAAAATACACGGTTTGGCTATTTACTATGCCGGCCGGGACTGGATTCCACCCGGACCACTGTCCAAGCAGATCAAAGAAAGTCTACAGCACATATTTCAACAAATGCGGGACTTGATGCATGAACACACGCCACGAGAGCAAGCGGAAACTAAAGTGTATCAAGCTTTCTCCGATTTGAGCATTTTATTACAAAACTTCCGTGATCAAGGCATAGCAGGTGGTGAAATATCCCGGGTGAGTCAGTATATGAGTAAAATGATGTTGGCCTTTGATAAGATGAAGATCATACTACATTACCGTACT
>JAJCYK010000343.1 GCA_029262935.1 Cytophagales bacterium
ATCAAAGCGCACGAGGCATCGCTTACGTCAAAGACCTAAAAGCATCGGAAACCCCTGGATATACTTAACTTAATGTTGAATGGTATTAGCTGCAAACCTGATGGAATTATATACAATTGTTACCCGAGAATACCACGTTAATGAGGTTTCTGTTTGTTAATAATTAAGTATATTACCATCTAAAAGTGCCTCTTAAAGATGAGAAATCAAGTGTTCCTAGGTGTTTTCATTATTTTGGGAAGCGTCTTACAAAATTGTATAGAACCTATTCCAGAAGAGGTCACCTTAGCTTCTCAGCAACTTCCGGAAGTTGTAGATTTCAACATCCATGTAAAGCCCATTTTATCAGATAATTGTTACTTCTGTCACGGCCCTGACCAGGCCAAACAAAAAGCTGGCCTTAGATTAGATATGGCAGAGAATGCGTACACCGCTTTGGAGAGCACCGGTAACACGGCTATAGTACCAGGACGAATCAACCACAGTGAATTGATACATCGGATTTTATCAGACAATGACGAAGTTCGAATGCCTCCTATTGAATCGAATCTGTCCTTAACAGCTCGTGAAAAAGCCATACTGGTTCGTTGGATAAAAGAAGGAGCGCAATACAAGCCACATTGGGCTTTTACAGCACCTGAAAGCTCCAAAATCCCTGCGGTGAAAGCCAGTGATCGTGTAGTGAATCCTATTGACAACTTTGTATTTAAAGAGTTGGAGTTTTATGATCTCACACCAAGTCCTGAAGCCGACAAGGAAACACTCTTAAGAAGAGTTAGTTTTGATCTAACCGGGTTGCCACCGACCTTAAAAGAGCTGGATTCATTTATTAACGACCACTCGGATAATGCTTACGAAAAAGTTGTGGACAAACTATTGGCTTCGCCCCATTATGGTGAAAAAATGGCCGGCAACTGGCTTGACGTTTCACGATATGCTGATACACATGGCTATTCTGTAGATCGCTACCGGCCTATGTGGCCTTGGAGAGACTGGGTGATTAAAGCTTTTAACGACAACATGCCTTTTGATCAATTTGTAACTTGGCAACTTGCAGGAGATTTATATTCTGAACCACAACGAGAGCAAATCCTTGCCACTGCCTTCAACAGAAATCATGCTCAAAATATGGAGGGAGGTATTGTGAATGAAGAGTTTAGAATTGAATATGTTGCTGATCGCACCAACACCTTTGGCAAAGCCTTTTTGGCAACGACATTAGAATGTGCTCGTTGCCACGTCCATAAGTTTGACCCAATATCCCAAAAGGAGTATTTTCAAATCTTCAGTTTTTTCAACAACGTTGATGAAGCAGGCCAAATATCCTGGGACGACGCCACTCCGGTGCCTGCTTTGCTATTATCTAATGAAGAGCAAGACAGTATTATAACCTATTTAGAGGAAATGAGCCTTTCGAAAGCTAAACACGCAGATCGATTGCTTGAGGAAGCTCAACCAGCTAAAGCCAACCAAGCCAGTCCGGATGCTTTTATAAAACAAGGATTGATCGGTCATTTTGATTTTGAAAGCATTAACAACAAGCAGTTCCAAAATAAAGTGAATTCTCGTCAAACAGCTGCCGTAAATTTACCAGTCCCCGGTAATCCGAAACCTTTAGCGCCCGAAATCGTGGCAGGCAAACAGGGCAATGGCTTCAAATCAAACGGAGATGACCCGTTGTCTTTGGGGTCGCTGGGTGCGTTTAGCCGGTCACAGCCATTTTCTGTAAGTACTTGGATTAAAGCTCCCCAGGAACTACAAAATGGAGTCATTTTTCATAAAGGTGTAGGGGCCATTATTTACAATTTCAGGGGCTTCCATTTGTCAATTAGAGAAAACAAAATAGAAGCATTAATGGCGCATACTTGGCCTTACAATGCCATTACCAAAATATCCAACAAATCCCTCCCCAAAGAAGAATGGGTGCACCTTACTTTAACCTATGATGGTTCTAGTAAAGCCCAAGGATTACGGGCCTATATGAATGGAAATGAGTTGGAAATGGTAGTAGAGCGAGACAGGTTGAGCAAAAAAATTCAATTCACCTCGTTGGGAAGCGAACCTGGCTTAAAGTTTGGCGCTCGATGGCGAGGCACGGGTATTAAGGAAGCTGTTATTGATGATATCTTCATTCATAACCGAGAATTAAGGCCCTCTGAGGTGGCACTTTTGGCCAACTCAAAGGCCCATATCGGGGATGAAGTTTTAGCTAATACATCATGGGCACTAACTTCTTCCGAGTATAATCAAGCATTAAATGAATTACAGCAAACACGTGCCAGCCTAAATGAGCTTGTTGATTCCATACCAGAAATAATGGTAATGCAAGAGATGGAAAACCGTCGGCCAACGCATATTCTGGAAAGAGGTGCTTATGATGCACCTGGCGAAATTGTGGTACCCGGCACTCCCACTAGTATATTAAACTTCCCGGACAGCCTGCCAAGAAACCGTATGGGTCTTGCCAATTGGTTGTTTTTACCTAAAAACCCACTTACTTCCAGGGTGATCGTAAATCGCTACTGGCAAGCATACTTCGG
>JAJCYK010000344.1 GCA_029262935.1 Cytophagales bacterium
CATGAAGGAGCCGGGGCTTTTGCAGCCAGCGCCTATGGAAAATTGACGGGTCGACCCGCTGCTTGCTTTGCTATTGCCGGACCCGGTGGCACAAACATGTACACGGGCCTGTGGGACGCCAAAGTAGATCGCGTACCCATATTAGCATTAACCGGACAGGTGGATACTCAAGTGGTAGGTACTGGAGCTTTTCAAGAAGTGGACCTGAAAGCTGCTTTTGACACTGTGGCTGAATTCAATCAGACTGTTCAACATACCAGCAGACACGGCGAGTTGATGGCCCTGGCAATAAAAACAGCTTTACTAAGGCGGGATGTGTCACACATTACTTTTCCCGATGAAGTTCAGGTGTTAAAAGCGCCAGAAAATGCACAGGTCCCGGAACCTGAGGGGAGGATTACAGCCATGGACATCACCCCTCCTAAACAAGTTACGGACGATGCCATCGCCCTGTTGAAGACCGCTAAACGGCCCGTAATCGTGGTGGGTCACGGTGCCAGATTCAACATGGATAAAATAACTTCTTTTGCGGAGTCACTTAATGCTCCTGTGTTAACAACCTTCAAAGGCAAAGGCCTTATCGCGGACTCACATCCTTTGGGATGTGGGGTATTAGGGAGAAGCGGTACCCCAATCGCAAGTTGGTTTATGAATGAAGCAGATCTACTAATAGTATTGGGAGCTTCCTTTTCAAATCACACCGGTATCACTCCTAAAATCCCCACCATTCAGGTAGATTTTGATCCTCAGGCACTTAGTAAGTTTCATGCTGTAAAAGCAGCTGTATGGGGTGAGATTGGAGTGACCGTGGATTTATTCCAGCAGGCGCTAGTCGGTAAGACCCAAACGATAGACCAAAGAGCGGAGGTAGCAGAGCGATGGAGTATATGGAGGGAAGAAAAAGCCCGTCGACTGGCCGATGATCGAGGCAAAGGAGTAAGTTCAGTAGCCGTTTTTGACGCCATGAATCGACATGTTCCCGCAAATGCGGTTATTGCCGTGGACGTCGGTAACAATACTTATAGCTTTGGTCGGTATTTTGAGCCCACAAATCAAAGCATATTGATGTCTGGTTATTTAGGTTCAATTGGATTTGGTTTTGCTGCGGCCATGGGTGCCTGGGCAGCGGCGCCAGAACGCCCTATTTTCGCCGTTGCCGGCGATGGTGGGTTTACCCAGTACTTGGGAGATTTTACTACCGCGGTAAAATACAACATGCCGATCAAACTTGTGCTTTTGAATAACTCGGAATTGGGAAAAATCTCCAAGGAACAAAGAGGTGGAGAATTCGATGTTTGGCAAACCAGTTTACACAACCCCAATTACTCAGAGTATGCCAAAAACTGTGGAGCCTTTGGTATCCGGGTTACGAGCAAAGATGATTTAGATCATGCTATGACCCAAGCCTTCGCCCAAGACGGGCCGGCGATGGTAGAGGTAATCACAGATGTAGGCCTCATTTAATATGTTCCATAGCATTACTATCATAATTTCGTTAGCAGCCCTTTTTGGTTATTTTAACCACAAGTTCCTGCGATTACCCACTACTATCGGGCTCATGATTATGGCCTTGATAACTGCCGGAATAATGGTAGTAGTACAAGAAGTTAATAACGATCTTTTCCTTACAGTTTGTCAGATAGTTGAAGATATTAACTTCAAAGAAGTCCTGCTAGATGTCATGTTGAGCTTTCTTCTCTTTGCAGGAGCTTTACACACCAATTTAAAAGCGTTATTAGGTGAAAGAAAGTCCGTAATTACTTTTGCTACCTTAGGTGTTGTAATCAGTACGATGGTGATTGGGACGTTGCTTTTTTTCGGTCTGCAACTTATCGGATATCCCATTGAATACATTTATTGTCTCTTATTTGGGGCCCTCATATCCCCTACGGACCCCATTGCTGTATTAGCCATTTTCAAAGAGGCCAAGGTGAATAAAAGCCTGGAGCTTAAAGTGAGTGGTGAATCTCTTTTCAATGATGGCATTGGAGTAGTGATCTTTCTTACTATTTACATGATTGCCAAAGATGGGGTGGCTCACTTCGAATACACAGAAACCTTAAAGTTATTTGCGGAAGAAGCCATCGGTGGGGTCATTTATGGGTTGGTCTTAGGATATGTTGGTTACCGCATGCTCAAGTCCGTGGAGGATGCGCCAAAAATTGAAGTTCTCATTACTGTAGCTTTGGCCATGGGTGGTTATACCCTAGCCTCCCTAATTCACGTTTCCGGACCGCTGGCTATGGTAGTAGCCGGTCTGCTGTTGGGTAGTAAGTTGGAGTCTTGTGTGTTTTCTGAAAGCTCAAGACAGCACATTGATCTTTTTTGGGAATTGTTGGATGAACTTCTTAACGCCATACTATTTGTGTTAATCGGCCTGGAAGTATTGGTGTTATCTTTCGAGAATCACTATTTATGGGCGGGAATCTTAGGTATTGTGGTAGTACTTATGGGCCGGGTGGTTTCGGTGGCATTGCCGATGGTCTTTTTAAAAGGGATAGAGTCAAAACGAAAAACCGGGACTGTGATGGTTTGGGGAGGTCTTCGAGGAGGCATTTCGGTAGCTTTAGCCCTTTCTATTTCTAATGAAATACCCCATCGGGAACTGATCGTTTGCATCACCTATATTGTAGTGGTATTTTCAATCATTGTACAGGGTATGACCATTAAGAAATTGGTGAACAAATTGGGTCTGGTTGAGGGAAGTTGACAATTTTAAACACCGTTTAAGAAACTAATCTTCACCCGGAGATGTTCCCCTAATTTATTATCCTGATTGTTTTAATATTATGCTAATAATGGATAATATTGGGATAAAATCGCGGTTTTTATCCTAGATACCTAACTACATCTTACTCATGAACTTAATTGAGGCAACCATAAGTAAACTAACTAATATTCAGTTTTACTTAAGGAATCTAGACGAGCAACTTTACGGGGAACCTTTGGAATTGCTTTCATATGCCAGTATTGGTGAACACACTAGGCATATCTTGGAATTCTATACTTGCTTACTCGAACAGAGCAAAGAGGGAACTGTTAATTACGACCAAAGAAAAAGGGATAAGACCATTCAGGCGGATCCTCAAATTGCCGGCAACGTGCTGAGTTCAATAGTGGTACAACTGCAAAAAATCGATGTAGGTCAACAATTGCAACTTGAAATCTGTTATGACGCAGAACAAGAAGTAGCAAATATTGTAGAGACCTCGTTAGAGCGGGAACTCGTATACAATCTGGAACATGTAATTCACCATTTGGCTATTATTAAAATTGGTTTAGCGGTACTTTCCCCCAAATTACGCCTACCTGAGGACTTTGGAGTAGCCCCTAGCACCATGCGGTTTAAAAAGAATTCATGTGCACAGTAACCTATATTCCTAAAGGTAATGACCAATTCATTCTAACATCCAATCGCGACGAAAATTCCCAAAGAGCGACTGGCGC
>JAJCYK010000345.1 GCA_029262935.1 Cytophagales bacterium
GATCGTACCAATACTTTTGGCAAAGCCTTTTTAGGGCTAACAACGGAATGTGCTCGTTGCCACGATCACAAGTATGACCCTTTTACCCAAAAAGACTACTACGCACTATCCGCGTTCTTTAACAACAACCGGGATAACGGTATTGTCCCATACAATGGAGAAGCTTCTCCATCCATGATATTGCCTTCACGTGAGGCAGAGATTCAATTGAAGTCTCTGCGCCATAAGATAGATAGCGTAGATGAACTATTGGTGGAGGATGCCTATCGGGATGCCCTGGATACCTGGTTGCAAAAATCAACAAGTAGTGAAAACGTGGTCTCGGATTATGGTCTATTGGCTGATTTTAACTTTGATGAAGAAAAGAGTATTGATGATCGCAACCTGCCGCTGCAAAAACCAAATAAGAGTCAAAAGCGACCGTATCAGGTCAATTATGCTTACATGAACCAGGTAAAAGGCCAGGTAGATGCGAAGGTTTGGGGCGATATTGACTTAAAGCCGTTGTTGGTTCCGGGACAAAAAGGGCAAGCAGTGAAATTCCGAGGCGATGCCGGTATTCGTTTCCATAAAGAATTGGATTTTGACAGACATCATCCCTTTTCGGTTAGTATTTGGATGAAATTGGATGTTGCTGGTGAAGCCGGTCCTATTTTCAGTAAGACCAACGGGGATTTTGAAGGGTTTCGGGGTTGGCTGTGTAAACTTAATGAGGACGGCACCTTATCGTTCCGCTTCAATCATGTATGGCCCAACAATGCTATAGAACTACATACGCGTGATACCATCACACCCAATACCTGGCATCACATTGCCATGTCATATGACGGCAGCAGCATGGCGGATGGGTTGCACATTTACTTAGATGGTAAAACTCCGGCATTTGATGTTGTCAACGACAACCTGTATAAAAGCTTACTGCACGGCATTGAGGGCAGCAATTGGTCCTATACGCCGTTGCTTATTGGCAGAGATTTTCATGGCTCCAGTCAAGATATGGTGCTGGATAATTTTAAAGTATATAACCGGCAATTAGCTGCTGAAGAAGTGTTGACCTTGTATACTGGAGCGCCAAATCGTTTAAGAGAGGTCTCCGCAAAGGATCAGTTGCAGTATTATTTGTATTCAGGCAAAAACAAAACCTACAACCAACACCTGAATGCCATCACGGATTTAAGAAAGCAAGAAAATCTGTTGATGACCGATCAGCCGGAAATTATGATCATGCATGAAAATGAGGACGTTCGCCCTACATTTATTCTGGATAGAGGGGCTTACGATGCACCACTGGTAGAAGTAAAAGCCAATACCCCGGTGATCTTTCCTGAACTGGCAGACTCTTTGCCTAGAAACCGCTTAGGGTTGGCTCAATGGCTTACGAACAAAGACCACCCCTTAACATCCCGGGTAATCGTGAACCGTCTTTGGTCCCTTTGTTTTGGTAAGGGATTAGTGGCTACGCAAGAAGATTTTGGTAATCAGGGAAACTTGCCCACTAATCCAGAACTTTTGGATTGGTTGGCAGTCGATTTTGTGGAACACGATTGGGACATGAAACGGTTCTTAAAGCAATTGGTATTATCTGCCACGTACAGACAAGCTTCCGTAGCTTCAAAAAGCGCTATAAGAGAAGACCCTGAAAATCTTTACTACTCTCACTTCCCCGCCCATCGACTGCCTGCGGAGCTGATCCGGGACCAGGCCTTAGCAGCAAGTGGCTTGCTTGTGCCCGATATTGGCGGTCCTAGTGTATATCCTTATCAGCCCGCTGGTATTTGGAAAGCGCTAGCGACCAGAAACGCTACGGAATATGTACAGCAACACGGCGATGACCTGTACCGTCGTAGTATGTATACCATTTGGAAACGCAGTTCTCCACCACCGTCCATGACCAACTTTGATGCTCCTGACCGGTACTATTGCGTGGTAAGAAGACAAAATACTAGTACGCCGTTGCAATCTTTAGTTATGATGAATGACCCTCAGTTTATGGAAGCGGCACGCATGCTAGGGGAGGGCATGATCAAAGCGGGAGGCAGCGACATCGCAAGAGGAATAGATTATGCCTTTAAAAGCTTAATAGGGCGACAGGCCCGTACCAACGAATTGGATTTTATGATGGAATTGTATCAATTGGAGTTCGAAGATTTTGTCCAGCAGCCAGCTAGGAGGGAAGCTTGGCTAAGCAGTGGAGAGTATCCCAGAGACTTGAACTTGGATCAAAACCAATTAGCCGCTTGTACTATGGTGGCAACAACCTTGATGAACTTTGACGAATTTACTATGAAGCGATGATATGAATGAGCGTCACTTACATGAAATAAACAATCATCTTAACCGGCGTACATTTTTAAACAATGGACTGTTGGGTTTAGGAGGATTGGCGTTGGCTTCTTTAGCCCCGGCATCTGCTATGGGAAATCTGATGGCACCCACCAAACCCACTTTACCTCATTTCGCTCCTAAAGCAAAACGAGTAATCTATTTATTTCAAAGCGGTGCTCCTTCTCAATTAGAGCTGTTTGATTACAAACCCAAGTTAAAGGAAATGTTTGGCGAAGAGTTGCCAGCATCCGTGCGAGGGGATCAACGGGTTACTGGAATGACGGCTGGTCAAAGATCGTTTCCCTTAGCTATGGGAGATTTTAGTTTCAATCAATACGGAAAAAGTGGCGCTTGGCTTAGCGACCTGATGCCCTATCATCGCGAAATTGTGGACGACATTTGTCTGATTAAGTCCATGTATACGGAGGCTATTAATCATGACCCAGCCATTACTTTTATCCAAACCGGCTCACAACAGGCGGGTCGGCCGAGTATTGGTGCTTGGGCCAGTTATGGCTTAGGCAGTGAAAATCAAAACCTTCCCGGTTTTGTAGTCTTGCTTTCCAGAGGGAAACAAGGGGGGCAGCCGCTGTACGCAAAACTATGGGGCAACGGGTTTCTGCCCTCAGAAAACCAAGGAGTAATGTTCCGTTCAGGACATGATCCGGTCTTGTATCTTAACAACCCCCCAGGAATGGACCGGACCAGTCGGCGACGTATGCTGGATTATTTGGCGGCCATGAACGAATCACAGTATGAGCATACTTTGGATCCGGAAGTGCAATCTCGTATTTCCCAGTATGAAATGGCTTACCGCATGCAAGTGGCGGTTCCGGAAACATTAGACATATCCAAAGAACCGGACCATGTTTTCGATCTTTATGGTGAAGACGCACGACAACCAGGAACTTACGCTTATAATTGCCTGCTTGCTAGAAAGTTGGCCGAAAACGACGTCCGATTTGTCCAGCTTTATCATCAGGGTTGGGATCAACATGGTAATTTACCCAACGATATTAGGACCATGGCTAAAAGCACGGACCAAGGTTCGGCAGCCCTGATCAAAGACTTGAAGCAAAGAGGCTTGTTAGAAGATACTTTAGTGGTGTGGGGAGGTGAGTTTGGAAGAGGATGTTATTCTCAGGGCAAACTGACGCCAGAAAATTACGGACGCGACCATCATCCCAGATGTTTTACTATTTGGATGGCTGGAGCAGGTGTGAAAAAAGGAATTTCTTATGGAGACACCGATGATTTTAGTTATAATATTGTTCGAAACCCTGTACATGTCCACGACTTACAAGCTACAATAATGCACTTGATGGGGATTGATCATACCCGATTCACCCATAAGTATCAGGGACGTAGATTCAGACTAACGGATGTACACGGACAGGTAGTAAAAGATATATTAGCTTAGTATTATGAAACAAAAAAGACGCTCTTTTGTCAAACAAACGGCACTACTAGCCAGTGGATCTCTGTTGTTGCCTTCGTTTAATATTGGCAAAGCCCGCCCCAGGCTTTTGGAATATACGCTGGGACATGGCAAGTACCAATACCAGGCGCATCATGCTTGGGGTAATTTGGATCCTCAAAAAACACCTGTAAACAATTGCCACGAAATGGTCATGGACAGCAAAGGTCGATTGATCATGGTAGGAGATGAAGTGAAAAATAACATCCTGATCTATGATCGTAGTGGCAAACTGTTGGATAGTTGGGGTACCAGTTTTCCTGGAGGCCACGGACTTACTTTGTGGGATGCAGGAGGGGAAGAATTCCTGTTTATTTGTGATACCGAGGGATTTGTCGTCAAAACAACTTTGGATGGAAAAGAGCTTCTGCGTTTGGAACACCCCAGTAAATACGGCGCTATTGATAAAGAAGCAAAGTTCCTTCCCACGGAAACCACTATTGGACCCAATGGAGACATTTACGTAGCGGATGGTTACGGGTCTAATTTTATATATCAGTTTACTAGCGACGGGGAATACATTCGCAAGTTTGGCGGTAAGGGAGATGCTGAAGATCAGTTTCAAACCGCACACGGTATTTGTGTAGATGCCCGCTCCGGAAACCCAACCTTGTTGATTACTTCCCGGGCACACAATGCTTTTAAAAGGTTTACCCTGGATGGAAAATACCTGGAAACCCTATTCCTTCCTGGCGCCTTTGTATGTCGACCGGTGATTCATGGCGACATGTTATTTGCAGGAGTGTGTTGGTCGCGGTTGCGTTATCTAAATTTGACCCCCAGTTCCGGTTTCGTAACGATATTGGACAAAGACAATAAAGTGGTGTCGAACCCTGGAGGGACCAAGCCGCAGTATAAAAAAGGGAAATTGCAATTGATGTTGCAAGAGCGCCCCGTTTTTCATCATTGCCATGACGTTTGTATTGACAATGATGAAAACATTTACGTATGTCAATGGAATGCTAACAAAACCTATCCCGTAAAGCTGGAACGCATATGATATTATTAGAATTAGATTTAGTGGGATTTTTAGGTCGGTTTCACCCGTTGGTGGTGCACTTACCTATTGGGTTCTTATTGTTGGGTGGACTGATGGAGTACTTGAAACGAAAAGGGAAAGTTTCAGGTAGCAGCAATTGGATATTTTTGTCTGGGGTAATTGCCGCCGTACTTGCCGGTGGGTTAGGCTGGATGTTAGCGGAAGAAGGCGGATATAATGAGAATACACTTTTCTGGCATCGGTGGCTAGGAGTGGCCGTGTCGGTATTGGCGTTGGTAATCTGGCTACATAAAGTAGGTAAAATTTCATTTTCTACACCTGTCTTTTCCGTCGTCCTGATCGCTTTAATGGGATTGATTGGGGTAACAGGACATTTTGGGGGCAACTTGACTCATGGCAGTGCCTACTTGTTGGAATATGCTCCAGAAGGCTTAAGCAAAATTTTAGGAGCATCTGTACAAGCAAGAGCTCCACTACCCGCAGATCCCGATTCGGTCACGGTTTTTACAGATTTAATTAAACCTATGCTGGAAAACCGTTGTTTGCAGTGCCACGGTACCGACAACCACAAAGGGGACTTGGATTTAAGCACCATAGAAGGTATAGAGGCCGGTGGAGAAGGGGGAGCGGTGTTACAAGCAGGAGTCGCTTTGGAAAGCGAACTTTTTAATAGAATTACTTTAGCGCCAGATCATAAGAAGTTTATGCCTAGCAATGGCAATACTCCCTTAAGTTACAACGAGGTGAAGCTTATTGGCTGGTGGATCAACTCCGGTGCGGATTTTACGGCTTCGGTGGTGGATATGGAACTTACCGATGACATTAAGTTTGTGTTGGCACAAAATTACGGGCTGGATACGGATCCCAAGGCTTATGTGGAACGTGCCGTGGTACCCGCGGCAAGTGAAGAAGCTATGAAGGCTTTATTAGAGGCCGGTTTCTCCGCACAAGTGATTGCCGCGAACAACAATTTCTTGGAGGTAAAAAAGAAACCTGGCAAAATCGATCATTCGTTAGACCTGTCTCTAATGCAGGATGTGCATAGCCAAGTAACATGGTTGCATCTAAGTAATGGGAACCTTCAGGACCAGGATTTAAAAGCCTTGGCCTCTTTAGAAAATCTGACCCGCTTGAGATTGGATAACAACCCCATTTCTGATGAAGGGGTCAAAGCATTGCAAGGACTCACCCACCTGGAATCCTTAAACCTTTATGGGACTAATGTTACGGCAGAGGTAATAGAAACTCTGAAGACCTTGCCTGCTCTAAAGAAAGTATTTTTGTGGCAGACCAAGGTTAGTGAAGAGGAAGCACAAAAGCTACAAGAGGAATTGCCAGAAGTTGAGGTAGATGCTGGGCAA